>JBGPAF010000140.1:0-5416 GCA_041480535.1 Bacteroidia bacterium | reverse complement strand
GATTTTAAGAATACAATAACCGAATCGGACAGCTTCAATGTACTTACTTATGAGTACATATATAATGGAGCAGGAGTCGGTATAGCCGACCTGAACAATGACGGGCTCTCCGACATAATTTTTGCAGGGAACCAGGTCTCTTCGCGGATATATCTCAATGAAGGTCATTTCAGGTTCAGGGATATCACCTCCAATTTTGAAGGTCTGACTAATGATCAGTGGTACAATGGCGTGGCGATAGTCGACATCAACTGCGACAGATTACCGGATGTCTATTTTACATCCACCAAAGATCCCGATCCGCGAAACTGCAAAAACAGGTTGTGGGTAAATCAGGGTATAAAAGATAATGGTGACCCATTCTTCATTGAAATGGCTGAAGATTACGGGATTGCAGAAGACGGGCAATCAATAAGCGCTGGATTTTTTGATTACGACATTGACGGCGACCTTGACCTTTATGTTATGAATAATACAGTAAATCAGAGAATGAACACTTCACTCTCAGAAAGATTGATAGACGGGAGTGCAGAAAACAATGACAGGCTTTACCGTAATGAAGGAAACGGAACATTCACCAATGTAACAATACCTGCAGGAATTAAATATGAAGGATTTGGTCTGGGACTTGCAATGGGAGATGTTAACAAAGATGGGTATCCGGATATTTATATTTCCAATGACTTCATAACCAACGATCTGCTTTATATTAACCAGGGAGACGGGACCTTTCGCAATGAGATCAGAAAATACATATCGTATCAGTCAAGATCCTCAATGGGTAATGATATGGCTGATGTGAATGATGACGGAAATCCTGATATTTTTACTCTTGATATGCTACCGGAATATTATTCCAAGAAGAGACAGGTTATCTCGGGCAATGGGTATATACTTTACCTGATTGATGAGAAGTATAATTTTGAACGCCAGTACCTGAGGAACATGCTCCACCTGCATAACGGTTTCATGAATGGTGAAATGCTTCCCTACAGCGAGGTGGGGCAGATGGCTGGGATATATGCCACTGAATGGAGCTGGTCACCCCTGTTTGCCGATTATGACAACGACGGGGATAAGGACCTTATTATTGCCAATGGCTTTCCAAGGGATATGACAGATGAGGACTGGACCGTCTACAAGACAAAGTTCTATGGATACCTGACCAGCGCCCTGCAGACAGTTCAAATGGCCCCGATTGTAAAAGTGCAGAATTTTGCATTTGAGAATACCGGTGACCTCAATTTTATTAACAGATCAAAGGAGTGGCTGCCGGATATACCTTCCTTTTCCTATGGTGCTTCTTTTGTTGATCTTGATAACGACGGCGATCTTGATTATATCACAAATAATATAAATGACGAGGCTTTTATAATGCGGAATTATACCGTGGAAAAATCAGGTAAACAAACCAATTATGTCAAGATCAGGCTGTCAGGTAAAGATGGAAATACCATGGCCATCGGTGCCAGGGTTGAATTATGGGCAAATGGAAAATACCAGTTTCTTGAACATTTTCTGACACGCGGATATGCTTCATCCATTGATCCGGTAATTCACTTCGGACTTGGTAAAGAGACTTCCGTGGATTCAATAAAGATTACGTGGCCTGCATCGGGAAATACAACAATGGTGAAAAATATCGCATCCAATCAGATAATTGAAATTGATGAAAAGACCTCTCTTCCCCCGGAAAAGAATGAAAAAACAGGAGAAGCAGGAGAGCTGTTATTTAAAAGATGTGATGATATAATTAACTATGTACATGAGCAGAAAGATTTCCCCGATTTCTTTCTGAACCAGAACATAATTCCACACAAGTTTTCTCAGATCGGCCCGCGAATGGCTAAAGGAGACATTAATGGCGACGGGAGAGAAGATCTTATCATCGGATCCACTAATAACTTGCCGACTACCGTCTTTTTAAGAAAAGGCAAAGGATTTAAGAAGTCAGAGATCAAAGGGCTGACAACTCAAAAGAAGCTTTCCGAATCAGATCTTGCCATATTTGATACAGACGGGGATGGTGACAATGATGTTGTGGCGCTTGCCGGCGGCTATGAGTACGTGGAGGAAAGGGAATACCAGCATTATCTGTATGAGAATCAGAATGGTTCTTTTAAAAGAACCCCATTGCCGGTTCCCCCGTTTCCAGCTTCTGTTTTGCGCCCATTCGATTTTGACCATGATGGAGATATGGATATGTTTATTGGCTCCAGGATTAAAAGAGATATGTTCCCCCTTTCCAATCCTTCCTGGGTGATTGTCAACAATAAAGGCCATTTTTCAGCTGATACAACTTTCCGTTTTAACCTTGGTATGGTAACCGATGCCATCTGGAGCGATTACGATAATGACGGATGGGAAGATCTGATCGTGACAAGAGAATGGAATTCCATAGCTGTACTAAGGAATGTGAATGGTAAAGAGCTTGTCCCTCAGATCATTCCGGGGATGGAAGAGCACCAGGGGCTTTGGTACACCATTGCTGCAGGCGATTTCGATAACGATGGTGATAATGATTACATTGCAGGCAATCTTGGCCAAAACCACCGGTTCACTGTAAATGATCAGTATCCTCTGACACTTTATGTTCTTGATATAGATATGGACGGTAACATTGACCCTGTCTCAACTGCATACTGGAAAGATACCAGTGATGTCATGAAAGAATATCCTATAAATTTCCTTGATGAACTATACGGACAATCAGTATATTTTCAAAATAAGTTCCATGATTATAAGTCATTCAGTTATGCCACTATTGATGATATACTGGATGAAAATATACTGAAGAGACTGGAATTTAAACTGAATGTCAATACGACCTCAAGTTACATTTTATGGAACGACAAGGGTCAATTCAGATGGGAAGCGCTGCCGAAATGCTTACAGGTTGCTCCAATAACAAAAATCATAATCAGGGATCTCAACGGAGATGATTATCCTGATGTGCTGCTGGGAGGCAATGATTATACTTATGATGTTTCGACAGGATACTACGATGCAAATAAAGGAATGGTATTGCTGAGCAGAGGAGACAAGCAATCATTTGAAATACTGACACCATCTCAAAGTGGCATATTGCTGCAGGGCATGCTGGAATCTTTGCTTTATTTTGAAGGTGATACATCTCTTATTGTTGCGGGATTCAACAGATCAAAAGTTGCTGTTTACGAACATCACAAATAGATTTTATTCTGGCACAGAGTTTGAATCAATTGTACTGTATAAAACTACCTGGACTGTTATCACTTGTTAAGCTTTAATTTAATAATTTTAACAAGTGAAAAGCATTAAATATGGGAGGGAAGAATGAAACTGAAAAAAGCAATATTATTTGTATTGATATTTGTTTTCATGAGATTTACCTGGTTGCAGGCACAAACAGTAAAAGATGCCGACGGGAATATTTATGTAACATTAACTATTGGAAAGCAGGTCTGGATTGGTGAGAATCTAAAAACCACCAGATTAAATGATGGCAAACCTATACAATTGGTCACTAATGATGAAAAATGGAAAGCATTAAAAACACCTGCATACTGCTGGTATAATAATGATGAAAAAAACAAAGATATTTCCGGAGCTTTGTATAACTGGTACACTGTCAAGACCGGAAAAATATGTCCCCTGGGGTGGCATGTTCCGGCAGAGAATGAATGGGCAGCTCTGGCAACCTTTCTGGGAGACGAAAATTCCGCAGGCGACAAACTGAAAGAAGCAGGAACCGCCCACTGGAAAAATTACCTGAGCAAGGCAACAAATGATTATGATTTTACGGCTCTGCCCGGAGGCATGCGGTACTATACAGGCACCTTCCCTGAAGAAATTGGTGGCTCTTTTGCTATCTGGTGGTCAGCCACCGGATACAGTGCCACAGAAGCCATAATGCGCGGCCTTCACGACAGAAGCAGCAGGTTTTTCAACGGTTTTGAAGATTTGCACAGTGGCTATTCTGTGCGCTGCATAAAGAATTAGAACTGCCTGACCAGATACTTAACTATCTCCCTGGGTGAGAAGGGGGAATAGTGCTGAACAAGTTTTATATGCAGTTTTTAATTATAATTGAACTGTTAGTTAAACAAAGTTTGACTTTCATTTAAAGAAGGAGTAACTTTGGTCTGGAATTTGATGATATTGAGAAAAGGCTGGAGTATTGAATTCACAAATAATATAAATAAAATGAGAATAAGAGTATTTTTTTCAATTCTGTTGTCTGTTCTGTTATTAAGCAGTGTAACTGCGCAAAAAAGCAGTAACAAGATCACGATAACCGGTACTGTACTTGACGAAAGCGAAAATCCTGTCGTGAATGCAATGATAATGATCGATGGCGTAAAATCCAGTTCAATTACTGATTCCAAGGGGATGTATAAAATCAAGGTTAAAAGTACTGCGCAAAAGATTGGGATCATCTCCTTTGGTTCTGGTTTAATTGAAGAAGCAATTGGCGGTAGGGCTGAAATAAATTTTAAATTCAGTAAATCAGCGCTTCAACAACAACCGGATCAAACCGTTTCACCGGGTAACGAAGGAGTTAATACGGGTTATAATTATGTAAAAAAGAAAGACATGACTTCCCCTGGAAAGAAAATTGACGGAACAGACAGAAAATATGCCTCTTATAGTTCAGTTTCAGAAATGATCACCAGGGAAACAGGCGGGGTTAAGTATACGGGCAGTAGTTATGTAATACAGGATTCTAAAGATTTTTTTGGCAGTGTTCCGGCCTTACTCGTAGTTGACGGTGTTTATGTTGATAGTTTTGATGGTATTTCACCTTCATCAGTCGAATCAATTGTGGTACTCAAAGGTTCTTCGGCTGCAATTTATGGCGCCAGAGGGTACGGTGGGGCAATCGTATTGAAAACCAAAATAGAGAACGAGTAAATAAGGAGTCTTATCCTGAATTTTCCTGCGTGGATGAAGTATCTTTTTTTTATTGTATGTTCAGCATTCCTGATTTCCTGTTCCGAATCACCAAAATTCAGATTGCTCAGTTCAAATGAAACAGGTGTTGATTTCAACAATTCAATTACTGAAACTGATAGCCTTAACATCCTGACTTACCAATATTTATATAATGGTGCCGGAGTCGGGATAGGGGATCTTAACACTGACGGATTGCAGGATATTGTTTTTGCCGGAAATCAGGTCTCCCCAAAGGTATATTTAAATACCGGCAATTTCAGGTTTACGGATATCACATCAAACTTTGAAGGGCTTACAAACAATCAGTGGTACAGCGGTGTTGCGATCGTTGATATCAACAGCGACGGAATGCAGGATGTTTATTTAACCTCTACCGGCAATAAAGATCCTCAGAAATGCAAAAACAGGTTATGGGTCAATATGGGGACCAATGCCGGAGGTACTCCACGCTTTACCGAAATGGCTGAAAAATATGGAATAG
>JBGPAF010000139.1:0-5420 GCA_041480535.1 Bacteroidia bacterium | reverse complement strand
CATAGTTTAGTGAAGAGATCCTTTATTCGAAGGATTTCCGGCTATAGTTAGGTGATTCTCTTGTTATCGCAACATCATGCGGATGACTTTCAATTATTCCGGAGTGTGTTATTCTGACGAATTTGCTTTCTTTTTTAAGAAAAGCAATGTTTTTGGCCCCAAGATAACCCATTCCTGACCTCAATCCACCCATCATCTGGTATATGACTTCTGACAAATTGCCCTTAAATGGAACCCTTGCTTCAATTCCCTCTGGCACGAGCTTGCGAATATCATCCTCCATATCCTGGAAATAGCGGTCCTTGGACCCCTGCTGCATGGCTTCAATTGACCCCATTCCCCTGTAAGCCTTGAACTTGCGGCCGTTATAAATTATCGTATCTCCGGGTGATTCCTCAACTCCTGCAAAAAGCGACCCTGCCATTATTGAATCAGCTCCTGATGCGAGTGCTTTAATAATATCACCCGAATATCTTATACCTCCGTCTGCAATCACCGGGATCCCTGAACCATCAATTGCTTTTGCTACATTGTAAATTGCAGAAAGCTGAGGTATCCCGACTCCGGCGATCACCCTGGTTGTGCATATTGAACCCGGTCCTATTCCAACTTTAACCGCATCTGCTCCTTCATTTGTCAGCATCTTTGCTGCCTCAGCAGTACCAATATTTCCTGCCACAATCTCGACAGAGGGATATGCTTTCTTAATTTCCCTCAGAATTCTTATCACACTTTTGGTATGAGCGTGTGCAGTGTCGATTACAATTGCATCGACGCCTGCATTTATCAAAGCTTCAACCCGCTGCAGAGTATCCGATGCAATACCAACAGCTGCAGCAACTCTCAACCTTCCTTTGTCATCTTTGCAGGAATTCGGACGGTCATTGGTTTTTGTTATATCCTTATAGGTGATGAGGCCAATCAGCTTGCCCGATTCATCGATCATCGGCAGTTTTTCAATTTTATGTTTCTGAAGGATTCGTGCGGCCGCCTGAAGAGTTGTCTGGTGATTTGTGGTGATAAGATTTGTAGTCATCACCTCTGTTATTTTCTTGGCACGATTATTTTCAAACCTCAGGTCCCTGTTGGTAACAATTCCCTTAAGAATGCCATTTGAATCGATGACCGGAATTCCTCCGATCCTGTACTCACTCATAAGGTTCATTGCTTCACCTACAGATGCTTCCAGTCCTATCGTAATGGGGTCAAATATCATGACATTCTCAGCTCTTTTAACCCTTTTTACCTGGGAAGCCTGTTTCTCAACCGACATATTTTTGTGGATCACACCTATGCCTCCTTCCCGGGCAATGGCAATAGCAAGCTCATCTTCTGTCACAGTGTCCATGGCAGCGGAGACTATCGGAGTATTTATCTGTATGTTCCGGCTGAACATTGAGCTTAAATCGACCTCCCGTGGAAGAACCTCGGAATATGAAGGGACCAGAAGCACATCATCAAAGGTCAATCCTTCATAGAGTATTTTATCCTTAATAAATGACATTGTATGATCCTTTTAGTTTTTGTGGGCGCAAATTACTAAAAAAAACAGGACTCTGAAAACAAGTTCTTACATTTGTATATGGTTCAGCCATCAGTAAATATTGAACAGTGCAGGAAAATATTGACCAGATACTGGGGTTTTACCTCCTTTAAGCCTCTTCAGGAAGACATAATAATGTCAATTTCTGAAGGACGGGATACCCTTGGACTGATGCCGACAGGAGGGGGGAAGTCAATTACTTTTCAGGTTCCCGCTCTGGCTAAAGAGGGGACATGTCTGGTTATCACCCCTCTTATTGCATTGATGAAAGAACAGGTGAACCGTCTTAACAGGCTTGAAATAAAATCCATTGCAATTCATTCAGCAATGTCAAGGGAAGAGATCGATAATGCTCTTGAGAACTGCATTTACGGAGATTATAAATTTCTTTATATATCACCCGAAAGGATCTCAACTCAGATATTTCAGGGGAAGATCGGCCGTCTTAACCTGTCGCTTGTAGCAATCGATGAGGCACACTGTATTTCGCAATGGGGTTACGATTTCCGGCCTTCCTACCTGAAAATAGCTTCGCTGAGAAACCTTATTGCGCCGGAGGTGCCATTCCTTGCTCTGACAGCCACTGCAACCCAGCAGGTGATCGAGGATATAATGAATAAGCTGGCTTTCAGGCAGAAAAATGTGCTGCGCACAAGTTTTTTAAGGAAGAATATCTCGTACCTGGTAAGACATGCCGAGGAAAAAGGCACCTACCTGGTCAGAACACTTAACAAAGTAAATGGCAGCGGCATTGTATATGTCAGGAGCAGGAAAAGATGCAAGGAGGTCGCTGAAATACTGGTAGAAAATGGCATTAATGCCGATTTTTATCACGCGGGCCTGCCTGATGAGCTCAGGGATAAGAAACAGGCAGCATGGTCAGCAGGGGAGACGCGCGTTATTGTGTCTACAAATGCCTTCGGGATGGGTATCGACAAAGCTGACGTCAGGTTTGTGATTCATTGGGATATCCCTGATTCAATTGAAAATTATTTTCAGGAAAGCGGCCGGGCAGGACGTGATAATAAGCCGGCATATGCCGTGCTTTTGTACTCACCATCCGATAAAACCCGTCTGAATGATTCTTTGAGGCAGAAATTTCCTCCTGTTGAAAAAATAAAGGATACTTATGAAGCTCTCTGCAATTTCCTTATGGTTCCGCTGGGATCAGGTAAAGACAATGTTTTTGATTTCAATATGGCTGATTTTGTCTCCCGCTACAGGCTGCCTGTAATAGAAACATTTAACAGTCTCGCATTTCTTCAGCGTGAAGGTTATGTTGAATTTACCGAGGAGATAAATAATCCTTCGCGGGTGCATTTTGTCGTTGGCCGCGATGACCTTTACAAATTCCAGGTTGCAAATGAGTCATTCGACGGATTCATAAAGCTCCTGCTGAGGTCCTATACAGGTATGTTCACAGAATTCGTGGCCATTAATGAAGAATCTTTAGCCAGGAAAGCTGCAATAACAAGGGATACAGTTTATCAGTATCTTGTGAAGCTGTCATCAATGAACGTCGTAAGGTATATTCCGGGTAAAAAAACATCCCTGGTGATTTTCACTGAGGAGCGTCTTGTCAGGAAAGCTTTGATGATCTCCCCTGAAAACTACCTCCATGTAAAAGAAAAATATACAGCCCGTCTTGAGAAAATGATCGATTATGCTGAATCAAAGAACAGATGCAGGTCAGTCATCCTTCTTGATTATTTCGGTGAGGAATCGGACAGGTGTGGAATTTGCGACGTCTGCAGGGAAAGGAATGAACTAGAACTCAGCAAATACGAATTCGATATCATCCTTGAAGAGATAAAGGAGATACTGACTGAACAGAATACCGATGCCAGCGAGCTCGTCAGCAGGGTCAGCCAGCCGGAGGAGAAGGTGTTAAAGGTGCTGCGATGGCTCATGGATCACAACAAGATCATACAGGATGAGAATCACAGGCTTAGTTGGAAAACATAATCTAAAGGCGTGCGGTCTGCGGTATGCGGTGTGAGGCCGTTAGTGCGGATTTGCAATCCGTGCTGTTTCAGAATAATTACTTCCACCCTTCTTTCATTTCCAGATCACTCACTTTATATTTCACAGAAGTAATTTTAAGTGACTCTTTATAAAGTGCATTCAGATCGGGCTTTACAGCGTTATAAGCAGCCTTTACAACCTGATGGCCTTGCCATTCAGAGCAGGTGTTCCGCTGTCGAAGACATTGAAAAAAAGATCTTTATGAGTCAACGGAACCTTCCCGTACTGAAACTCCTCAAACAATGCAACAATCTGTGGCCTTCTCTTTTTGTACCCTGCCTGGCATTCTTAATTTTTTTGCCATTTGGGAGAACAAGGGGATCAGGCAGTGTATAGGTTCCAGAAAGTGCTTCATCATAATTCACAGGTATCCCTTCAACAATATCCTGATTTGCTTTCTGAGAATAAACAAATGATGTGTTTTCTGTTATTGTTAATAAAAAAACAGTAGCGATTAGCAATTTTGTAGAATTAATCATAGTTGTCATTTCGATAAACGATTTTTAGAGTTCGGTTACCTGCAGGTTTTTCCATCTAACCTTTATCCCGCCTCCACTGTGTATCTGGAGCATTATCCGGCCTTTGCCCTGACCGATCTTTCCGTCAGTCAGATCTGTCATTATTTCTCCGTTCAGCCAGGTGGTGACTTTATCTCCGACAACTTTAATTCTCATAATATTCCAGTCATCTTTTTTTAGGATTGTCTCTTTTTCATCCGGAATCTGGAAAATCCATCCTCTTCCATATGACTCATAAATACCTCCGGTATCATTTCCTGGAGGTGCCACTTCAACCTGCCATCCGGATATCTCAACATCCTTTTTAATATAGGAGCGTATAAATACTCCACTGTTGCCGTTTGCCTCCTCTTTGAATTCGAGGTTCAGGTCGAAATCATCATAGTATTTGCGGGTTCCCAAATAACCATATTCCTTATCAGGTCCGCTTTCGCATATCAGTTCACCATTTTTGACATACCACAATTCTGTCCCGTAGACATCCCAGCCTGTCAGATCCTTTCCATTAAAGAGTGATTCTTGTTTAGGTTTTCGTAGTAATTCCTTAATTTTCATGTTTTTAAACCATACCCTGCTACCGTGGTCCTGTACTGCAAAGCAACCACTTTTTGCAAGGCCATACTCCGGAGCATTATCCCATTTACCGCTGCCTTTGCGTGTGAACCAGTCATCGGACCATGCTTCAAACTCAATCACCTTCTGTCCATTTAACCAGTGTTCTACATGGCCATTATCGAAAACGATCTTTGAATTATTCCATTTTTCTGCAGGCATTAGTGTTTTTTTGGCAGGATCGCATACATACATTGCATAATCGGCAGCAGCCTTCTGCCACTCTTCGATCGGACTGGGAAAACCTGCATCGTCAATCAGTTGGAATTCAGGCCCCGTTACATAAGGTACTTTAAACTCAGGCCGTTCAACCACATGGTAGAGGAGCCCGCTGTTCCCGCCTTCGGAGATTTTCCAGTCAAACGCGATTATGAAATTCTCATATTGTTTTTCAGTAACGATGTAGCCTGTGCTGTCGCTTCCATTGCCAAGTGAGGTCAGCGTTCCCTTTTTGGCCACCCACGGGGCATTGATAACTGAATCGCCTTTGAAATCACGCCAGCCGTTTAGGGTTTTACCATCAAAGAGGAGTACCCATCCGTCTGCAGCTTCCTGATCGGTAAGCTTGTTTTCTTCTTGTTTACAGCCTGTAAAAAATAATCCCGTAATAATTACTACGAGCCATAAGGAGATTTTTTGTTTCATATGTTTTAAAGTTTTGAGTGCCTACTTTGTACACCGAAGCCTTGGCGAAGGTGTAGAGTGCCTAAAGTTATCAAACT
>JBGPAF010000138.1:0-5429 GCA_041480535.1 Bacteroidia bacterium | reverse complement strand
TTTAGTCCGGAGTTTCGTGAGGCGGTTGAGCGACGTGCATCTGAACTTTGCTCCGGACTGGCGCAAGATCCTTGGCTTATTGGATACTATACAGACAACGAAATCCGCTGGGTCCCTGACATTCGCTCAAATGAAACTGTACTTGAGGCTTTTTTGAAAAAAGCGCCCGACTCGACGGGTTATCAGAAAGCAGTGGCTTTTTTAAAGAAGCGTGGACGCACGCCTGAGACATTCACATTCGATGACGTATCAGCTTTCCTGGAAGTCGCAGCGGCGGAATATGGAAAGATAGTATATGGTGCAATTAAGCGTAACGACAAGAATCATCTGATACTGGGAAGCCGGTTTAACAGCCTCGCACCAATCCAGTTAACCAGAGGGCTTGCACCATACTA
The DNA here is from genome assembly GCA_041480535.1 of Bacteroidia bacterium. GTDB lineage: Bacteria > Bacteroidota > Bacteroidia > Bacteroidales > VadinHA17 > LD21. The sequence goes on along the minus strand of JBGPAF010000138.1, from coordinate 5,034 downwards.
TGATGTCTTCTCATTCAATAATTACGAACACAGGGCTCCACTTTACAAACTCACTGAAATTACGCTTATATCCGGAAAGCCCACAATGATAACCGAGTTCAGCTTCAAAGCGATGGACAGCGGGCTTTACAATAATATCGGTGCAGGTGAAGCGGTAGCCACACAGCAAGATCGTGCAGATCTTTTCACAAACTATGTTCAGGACCTCGCCCACCTTCCTTCATGCCTCGGTTTCTACTGGTTCAGATACCGCGATCAACCCAAGGAAGGAGCAGGCACCACAAGTCCTGGTGGCATGGGGGGCGAAAACAGTAACTACGGGCTTGTCAAGATAGATGGTACTCCGTGGACGATTCTCATCAGCCGTATGAAAGAAGTCAATGGTAGTATTGAAAAACTGGCAGTCAAAGCCGGAGAACCTTAAGGGCCAATGTGAGGAAGCGGTTAGCTTTGAAGGGTGCGCGTCCATCGCGGCTTCACGCTCATTCTCCACATTAATCCCTGATACACCTGACCGATAATCCGTTTTGCTTATAATAATTGGTCCTGTAAACATAGTAAGGGCTTATATCAATACATCTGTACCAGGCAAGAGTTTTGTCATATTCAACAGAGCTCCACCAGAAACCTATACTTCCCTTACCGCTGAATTTGCCGTTCAGATCCCGGCATCCGCCCGGTAGTCCGGTGAAACTGCTCTCATTTGTTCCGTTACCATCCTTATCCCAACCTGTTCCACTTTTCATCTTCGTTCCCGCAGCATCTTCCCCACCCAGGAAATCCGTTGTGTTTCTCCATTCAGCATCACTTGAAACATGCCAGCCAGCAGGGGCTAATCCTCGCTTATCGTTTACAGCAAACCAGTTATACAACCTGCCGGATTTGCTGCCGTTTTCAGTTTTATTTTCATAATAGCACCAGGCTGGCTTGCCTTCCTCTCCCGCTTTTTGCCATTCTTCATCCGATCTGGCTTCGGGTATTGGATCACCGTTTCGAAAAACACTTACATCCAGGTTCAAGTTCATCCATTCCTGCGTTTCTATCCTGATCGATTTATAAGCATCCTTATTATTAATTGCAGAGCAACCTGAAATAAACAAACAAAACAAGATGGATCCTTTTGTTATGGTGAATTTTGCTTTCATATTTAATGTCTTAAAAATTTCAATATAACGGGTTTATAACGCTTATTATCCTTTTATTCTGCAGCTACAGTAAAATGCACTGTCTTTTCCTGTTCAAGATGCGTACCTCTCTTATCTTTTACTGCTGTTGTAATATCAATAGTGTATTCTTCATTCTTGGTTAAAACCTTCCCAGGTATAAAGGTATACCTTGTACCCTTGTGGGAAACTTTCCAGGTTCCTTCAACTTCATTCTTGTTTTTCATCTGCGCGATCCTAATGCCTTTTTCCCTCAGGATACTCTCAGGGTCAATGACCGGCGCGAAGTCAATAATAATTTGTGCCGACGGAGATACTTCCTCTTTATTATCCCGCGGTGATACAATAAGCACAACCGGCGGTAGTTTATCATCCACCTTAAGATACCTGTCAAAGAAATCGGCCATCAGCTGATACCTGTCGACACCCATTATTTCATCATATCCATAGGGCATTGTATGCCCCAGTCCCTGCATAAATAGATTTATATAGTTGACATCCAGCTCTTCGAGCCTTTTTACAAATACCGGGTGAGCTTCCTTACTGATTTCATCGCGTTCTTTTTCGCCGCATGCAACAATTGTGGGCACATAATCAGAGGTAATGAACTGAGGTTCAAACAGGCCCATTCCCATAGACTGATACCCTGCTGAAATATTCGACGGATATCCCTGCCAGGGCTGTGGTTCAGGCGAACCTTCAGGAAAGCCTTCAAACCTTCCGAGCTCCTTTCCCCCTTCATGATGAGGGTCCGAAAGCCGTGTAATGGCATATTCTCCCTTGGAATGGCCGGCCATGCCAATGTGGTTTGTATTTATACTATACTTTCCGGCATTGGCATTTATGTAACGCATTGCCGCTGTATAACATGCAAAGCCGTTCCAGTGGTCGAGCGTGAATTTTCCGTAATGGAAATAATGAACTACACATGGATTAAAGCAGTGACCCATGACTATGTAAGCATAGCCGCGCATAGTGAAACCGGCAAAGTGGGGAAGATATCCAATAGGCTCGCCGGTGGGGTTCCTGGTTGAAATCCATGCAGAAAATATTATGGCAGGGACCTTTTTCTTTGCCTGAGAGGGATAAACAATATCCATCTTGACTGTGAAGTCGAAAGGATTTCCATACCTGTCAACCATATCCTTTGGTGATGTAACTGGCTGTAATCCCGGGAGCTTAGGCACAATATCTTCATTATAGGAGTTCATAATATATTCCATTGTGCCATATGCAGCATGTTTATCGATTTCCCAGTAAACAAGGTCGGTGGCGACTCTGTATCCCTCAGGAAGGAAGAAGCATCTGTATTCTTTTGGCACAATATTGAGGCCTTTAAGCAGAGATTCAGTTTTATATCCGTAAACCGCTTTGAAGATCTCATGCAAATCCTTATCAAAGCGTGGAGAGACTGCCTGCTTATCGTTGCCAAAATCAACCGTAATTACAATAAACTTTTTCTGAATGTAGTCGCTCAGTATTGACAGGTCGGATTCCTGTCCAATCCTATCCCATGCGCTGTTTTTAACATATACAATAACTTCAGATCCGGCCGGACCTGCATTTCCTCCAAGAAAATATATATTCATGGGGACCACCTTTTCCTGAGTAGTATATTTCCATGTGATAGTTTTTCTTAAATAAGGCTTCAATTCTGACGGATCTGAAGCAAAAATTCGTGATTCATGATTTATTAATAATATCACAAAAACGATTAACGGGCACCTAATAATATTTCTCATCATTTTCTTCATTTTCAGGTTGGAATAAACTAAAACCTATATTTATTATGCTTTTATTTATTAAGTGAAAGATGGGCTAATAATAAAGATCCATGGAAAATATTGATGGATTATCATAAAAAAACCACACCTATTTCCTTAGATATAAGACAGCATCCCCACTGAAAGGTGGTTTAAAAGTTCTCTCTCCGCCACTTATTACAATTGCACCCATGGTACTGGCTCCTGTCGCCGGATCCAACCATTCAGCTTTAAACTGCCCCTTAATGGCTGTCAGATTCACTGTAAAGGGGCCTCCGGAAGGGGAATAGACCAGAAACTCAGGGTTATCAGGATTGGTATTGGCCAGTACATGACCGGTAGAGGATAGTCTCCCTTGAGGAGTCATGGCTGCCAGATTCATTCGGTCAGCAGATTCGCGGATATAACCCATTGTATTGCGCACATTTTCCCATCGCATATCAGGCCCGGTACCGATTCCATTCACAGGAGATTGAGGTATATTACGGTTCTGGCGTGGATAATAGAGCATGTATGGATCCATAAACAGAGTCAGGTTCCCCTGTGTAAAATTGATCCAGAAATAATTTCTATTGGCCTGTGGCGTATCGTTCCAGATTTCCCAGTAGCTGTGGTCCGAATCATTAATGTTAACCTTGCGCGCCGGATTGCCCTTGCCAATAGTTTGAGTTGGGGAGATCCTTGACATTGGAGCAATCCAGTCAGCATCACTGTTAATAATAATGGAATCCTTCAAATCCCCATCCGGAACTCCAAAACCGATTGGGTGTTGAAGAGGTTTTCGTGCTTCATAAGAACGAACTAAGGAGATCAGGTGACCATTCCACCATTTAGAGTCCAATGGAGCTTCCTGCGAGACGATCCAGAGAACATTCGGAAGGTCATTAAGTGTGTTGATGACCTTTTCTACATAAGCATCCTGAATTGCCGTTATTTCATCAGGCGCAGTCATTGTCACTGATCCTTTTCCGCCACCGTCATCAATTCCATTCACATTGTTAGACCCGGTAAAGGGATAGCCATCACCAGAAAACCGGAATCGCAATATCCATTCACCTGAGAACAAATAGACCCCGGCATAAATACCTGCATCATTTAGTTTCCTGACACGATCACGAAGTCGGTCAAAATAGGCCTGATTGAATTTTTTGAGATCAAATTTCGGTTTGCCATCAGTTCCATTACCTGGACCAGTGCGCTGCCAGGGGAACGGTGCGACGCTGAAATCAGGCGGAGAATCCTTTGTGGTTGGTAATCCGCGAAAAGTCGGTAATTCAGTTGTCCAAAGCAGAGTGAAGTTATGATGATGAGTAAGAAGAAATTCTACGAATGCATCAAAGTCCAGCGGCTGGATAGAATCGTTGATTCCCCAGTCCTGTATAGTGTTCCAGGTATGAGAGCCTGTCAGATAGACAGCCTTCCCGGTACCATTGGTAAAATAGTTGGGATTTGTTGAAAAAGCCTTCAGAGGAGTTGTTATTCTTTGCGCATAAGAATGTAATGAGAAAAAAACTAAAATCCATAGAACATTTTTCATACTTAGACTACTTAAATTTGCTTTAGAATTATTTGCTCTTTTGAAGCCTTATTGATTCTACTTCCAGACTATAAGGTTTTTTAAATTCCGAAGCTGGGATTTCAGTTCCGATTGTTATCTGTATTTTCTCCATATCTGATAATTTAAATGGCACGGGTACTCCTGAACCTTTAAACCATACAGACATGAACTCGGGAGTTGACTCCGGCAGTACCAACATAGAATCTCTGCCCAGGGTATTAAAAGGAACTTCAATATCACTAAAATTATTGGTAAGTGTAATGAAAGCAGCGAATGATGAAGCATCTTTATTGATTAAAGTAATTTTTGCTTTAACCGTACCTGTTTCCGCAGTTCTTGCCCTTATCACCAACCTATTAAACGTTTCAGAATCCCTGCCTCTTAATTTATCAGCAAAGAAGAATTGGAACCCGATTGTATGATGAGCCGTAAGTTCATTTTCAGCTAATTTTAATATTAACTTTCCGGGATCAGTTCCTGTAATGTAACTTTTTTGAAAATTTTTCCCTGAAGAGGGATAAGTACTGATATCCCTGTCGTTTGTGGGGTT
>JBGPAF010000137.1:0-5437 GCA_041480535.1 Bacteroidia bacterium | reverse complement strand
ATCATTCAGGCCAGCAAAAGCCCAGCCAGATCAAGGCCGTATTCTGATAAGTGCTACTTCGACAGTCGGCCTGGGCGCCTTCGGCACAGATCTTATGAACGCAGGGCTGACAACCCAGACAGTAAAATATGACGGAGGCGGCAATGTAAGCGCTTACACAAAACTTGGTATTAATTTTCTTCCACGGGTTGGCTATTTCGTTGTTGATAATCTTGCGATCGGAGCTGATATCCTGGTAAATTTTACAACCCGGAAAGCCAAAGACAGTGATTACAAATTCACGGAATCAACGCTGGCTGCCGGGCCATTTGCAAGATATTATTTCCCCCTCGAAAAAATATATCCTTTCATTGAAGGAAGTGCGAGCTTTGGTATCTATAAACAAAAGTGGTCAAATGATTCTGAAGGAGAGAATAAGGAAGGATTACTGATATATGGAGGCGGAGCCGGTGTTGCCATGCTTGTTGGCAAGCAGGTGATGATAGATGCAATGGCAGGTTATTCATCCCAGACCTGGAAGGATGAAGATAACGACAGGTGGATTTACGGAACCATGGGATTAAAGGTTGGTATTACCCTGTTCTTCTGACCTCTGGAATAATTGTAAAACATATTTATTATTGCCAGGCTTAACTCTTTATGGATACCGGCTAAAAATGAAACTGACGTTTTTCCTGCAATTCCTCCTAACTGGGGTCCGACCTCAACAATGAAACCTTCGCAGGCGCAGGAAATTGTATTTCGCGAAATAAAATCGGATAAACCGTTGTACATAGCTCCTTACGCGCTTACCGGCTATGAGAGCAGCTATGATCTTAATGATGATGAAACAGATTACCAGAAGTCAAACACACCGGACCTTGAAGCAGGCCTTGATTTAAAATATGGCATCTCCAAATCGTTGGTGATGGATGTTACGGTCAATACAGATTTCGCACAGATTGAAGCTGATGATCAACAGATTAACCTTACCCGCTTTTCGCTCTATTTCCCTGAAAAAAGGATGTTCTTTCTCGAGCGGGCCAGTGTATTTGATTTTTCACTCGGAGGAAACAGCAATCTTTTTTACAGCCGCCGTATCGGACTGAGCGATGAGGGAGAGGAACCGGAACCTGTCTTTCATTCCGTTTACAGCCTACATAGAATATATCCAAACATTTTGAGCTTGGCGGGTCATATAATTTTGATCATGTCATTATCACTAAGAGAGCGGTATCCATGACCAACCACATTATCGGAATTAAAGCTCTCTACATGCCCGATACGCATTTTTCAATTAACGCTTACATTCAATATAACACAGCCCTTCATGGTATAATAACCAATTTAAGGTTCAGATATAATCCCAAAGGAGGGTAATGACCTGTACCTGGTTTTTAATGAGGACAGGAATACTGATCTTTACAGGGAACTGCCAAATTTGCCGGTTTATAATTCAAGATCTGTAATGCTGAAATACACATATACATTTTGGGATTTTAGGAGTAAGGACAAATTGAACAAATAAGTAAAATTCACTGCCTTGAGTTTTGCTCATTTTTCATTTTGAAAGTCACCAGATTGGTTTTTGAGCTGTATTTTTTTCACAACGATTTAAGAAAATTATCAGTTACGTTTAACTGTAAAACCGGATCAGGCTTACAAGGATTACTCAGTTTTTTTAACCAGATCTTTTATATTTACTCCGATCGAGATCTCATGGTTATTATAAATATTAAGTGCCACCGATGAGGCAAAATTGAAGTTGTATGAGAATCTTATACCTTTTGCAATTTTTGCACCAAATCCAAAACCCCATATTCCGGGATCTCTGAACGAGAGACTACCCCAGATGTTGTCCTGATACTTAAACATTGAAGCTATACCGATCTGACTTGTAATGAATTTCCCTCCCCTGATATATACAATAGGATTAATATTCCAACGGTCGTTTATCCGCAAGGAATATGCAGCGTGTAACTGATAATTGACAAAAGGCTTGTATGTCACATCAACTTCATTGTATTTTGCATCTCCGAAATTAATATTGGCGAACATAATACCCGCTTCAATCCCTTTGAACAGGTAAAGAGCTGAAAAGTCCGATATGAACTTCAGTTTTGAAGAAACATCCTGCTGGATCATCACAGGATCAATATTATAATTCGGGTTGTTATAATAATCAGTGAAATTGATCTTATTATGATAAATACCTGCTGAAAGAGCAAGCAGTATTTTATGTTCATCAACTATTCTGAGGCTGTAGGAATATGTCCCCATTATATAAAGCTGATCAAAGATGCCTGCCTTATCATAAATGATCTTCCCTCCCCATGCCGCATTTGTCATAAGCATGTCACTGTACGATAACCTCAGGGTTTTAGGTCCGCCAACGATCCCGCTCCAGTCAGACCTGAAGCTTGTAAAGAAGCTGCCCGGACTGAAATGTCCCGCATAGGATGAGGAGAGTGCATATTTATCCATAAAGTAGTTCTCTGAAACAGGCATCTGCTGGGCAATGATTACCCCATGAAAGAGAATTAAGATCAGAGCTGTTATTGACTTTTTCATGTTGGTAATTTCACTTTTTTATCTGACGATATTTACAGTTCCGGTAATCGTTCCTTCTGTTTCTGATTTTAAAATGAAATAATAAGCTGCCGAAGGCAGGTTGACTCCATTTGAAGTACCATCCCATTCATTATGGTAATCAGGGGATGAAAAAACAAGTTTCCCCCATCGGTTATAAATCCTGACATCACATTTCCCATATGATTCAAGATCAGGTATCTCCCAGTAATCGTTGAATCCGTCATTATTTGGAGTAAAGAGATGCAAAATGTTTTCATGTGTCGAGATTACCTCAATTGAAATTTCAGCCTCAGCAGCATCATAATTCTCATTGCCGGGCTGATATGCTTTTACATCTGCATTTCCGAGCGATATCCCGGTAAGTGTTGAACCGGTCACCCGGGCTACCTGTAAATTTTTACTTTCAAATGAGACCGGAAGACCTGATGTGGCAACTGCCGCAAGTTCAAAAGCCTCATTAATCAGAAGTTTATCAGGATAGGAAGTAAATGTTATGGTCTGGGGGATCTTTGTTATCGTCAGGATTCCGTTGATATATATGAAATCGTAACAATTATCATTTCCTCCTGAAACTGTGATCACATAATCCCCAACCGGAGAATCTTCCACAGCATTAGTGCTGGCCAAAGGAGGTATATCCAGTACTGCAGTGTTTTCATGGTAAACGAATCCAGAACAGGTATAAGTAAGTACCGGATTAGCTGAAAGAAAAGGCTTCGATTTGTTGTCTGCAGTTATGGTCAGCTGAGCTTTGTTCACTGTAATATTTACTATTATATCTTCTGCCGGATTGAAATTATTATCACCTGCCTGGCTGGCAATGATGTTGCAATTACCGGCGCTACTGATATAAATATTACCGTCTATTACCTCGGCAACCGAAGTATTATCACTGCTGTAAGCTACCGTTAGCCCGGAAGTTGATGATGCGCCTGCATTGAAACTGGCAACACCGTAAACGACAGGGGCAATTACCGGAAAGGTAATAATCTGTTTGGCTTTATTTACTGAGAGTATTTGTGTAACACCTGAAGCCTGATTAAAATTTTGATCGCCTGGCTGAGAGGCTGTTATATCAGCGTCCCCGGCACCGACGATCTGAATGGTGTTTCCTGAGATAAGTGCCACATTGGCATTATTGCTGGTATAAATAATATTTAGCCCGGAAGAAGCAGTAGCACCAGGATTGAAATTCGGATCGCCAAAAGTATAGATACCAAGCGGACTGAAACTAATATATTGGTCAGCCTTGCTGACAGTAAGTATCTGACTGACATTCCCGGCTGGGTTATAATTTGCGTTACCTGATTGTGATGCAGTTATTATGGCTGTCCCTGCTCCTTTGATCTCTATCTTTCCATTGTTTATAACAGCCGTAGAAAGATTATTGCTGCTGTACGTGATGTCGAGACCTGAGCTTGCGACAGCTCCCGGAGAAAAAGGTTCATCTCCGAATGCAGCTTCCGGCAATGGGGCAAAGGTAATTATTTGTTCTGCCTTTAATACAACCAGTGGTTGCTGAACATCAGGTGCCGGATAAAAATTGTCGCTCCCGGCCTGGCTGGCGGTGATAACTGCATTTCCTGCGCTGTTGATCACTACTAACCCTGTGACTATTGAAGCAACAGCCGGATCACTGCTTGAATATGTTACCGTTAATCCTGATGAAGCTATAGCCCCAGGATTAATATCGGGACTTCCATAAGTGACATCCGCAAGAATCCCGAAATTTATTGTCTGGTTGGCTTTATCGACTAAAAGGATCTGCTGGACATCAGAAGCAGGCAAATAATCATCATTCCCCGGTTGAGAAGCTGTGATAATGGCGAATCCTGCACCTGTAATACGGATCATGTTCCCGGTAATCAATGCTACTGACGGATTACTGCTGGAATAAGTGACAGACAGACCCGATGAGGAGAAAGCAATAGGATCAATGTCAGAATCGCCGAAAACAGCAGACGGTAACACAGAGAATGTGATGGATTGTTCCGCCTTGTTTACTGCTAGATTTTGCACTGCATCAGGAGCAGCCAGATAATTAGTATTTCCTGCCTGTGAGGCAGTTATTAAAGTGGTTCCTGCTCCTGTTATATTGATCATATTCCCTGAAACAGTAGCAACATCAGGATTACTGCTGGTATAACTTACCGTTAAACCGGATGAAGCTGTTGCCTGCAGATTATAATCAGGATCACCGAAGACCACTGATGGAAGAGAATTAAAGGTTATTGTCTGAGTGGCTTTATTTACTGTAAGAGTGGCAGTGATGTCGATTGCCGAATAGTAAAGATTATTGCCTCCCTGCGAAGCCGTGATAATTGCAGTTCCGGCGCCTGTTATATGTACAGTTGATCCTGAAATAGTTGCGACTGCCGGATTATCACTTGAATAAGAGACCATTAATCCTGAAGAGGCTGTTGCACCCAGATTGAAATCAGGATCTCCGTACGTTTTTGTGCCGGGCGCCGGAAATGTGATTGCCTGTTCAGCTTTATTCACAGTCAGGATTCTGATATATCTTGCAGGAGCATATGTCCCGTTACCGGTCTGCAAGGCAGTGATATCAGCTGTTCCTGTCGAATTTGCAGTTAGTACGTTACCGGTGAGAGACGCAACTGTTGTATTTGAACTTGTGAAGGTCACAGGTAATCCACTTGAAGCAGTAGCAGTGAGGGTGACCGGGAGATCGCCGTAAGTCATCACAGGAAGCGCAGGAAATGAAATTGTCTGTATGGTGAAATTTACCGGCTGATCAAAAAATGTTGGCAGTAATCCTCCTGATTCTGCAGCCACGTCACCCTGTGTATATGAAATGAGAACGGTTTCACCTCCTGTAAGCGGGGTTTCAAGTGTAACAACAATT
>JBGPAF010000136.1:0-5451 GCA_041480535.1 Bacteroidia bacterium | reverse complement strand
CTACTTCTGCCGACAACTAACTACTCCAATCACAACCTCTACGCCAATACCTACCTATACCTACCTACCACCATATACAACACACACGCACACGGCGAGTGAGAGTGAAGGAAGTGGGCTTGGTCTGTTTCTTGTTGCTCGCGAGCGCATTATGCCGGCGTGAAGTGTAGTCGAAGATTTCTCCATAAGCCTTATTTTGCCATTTGACCCAATAATGAATAGGTGAAAGGAGATGCAGAGGAAAAGCTTGGAGGACTCTACCTTTACCTGGGTCTGGACAGAGATTCGATCAAACGTGCAAATGACTTTCGCTGGCATAAGAAAATAAAAGGATTCCGTGAGCTTGCGTTTATGAATATAAAAGACGCAAATAATGTTATTTATAAGGCTCTGAACTCAAAGAATGAGATTCTCAGGATGGAAGCCCAGATCGCTCTTGTGAGGCTGACTGATGAAGACCCGTTCAGCTTTCTTATGCATCTTAAAAGACCTTTTTCACTGTGGGAACAGATCACTCTTCACGAACTCATAATTCAGCACGATCTTCCGGTGCCTGAATTTAAAAAATTTCTGAAATCTTCCAATCCGACTGTTGTGATGTTTGCGCTGAGAATGATAAAGGAATTTAAACAGAAAGATTCTGAAGATGATGTACGGGATGCTCTTGAACATCCTTCACCTGAAGTCAGAAAGCTTGCAGTTCAGGTTGCAGGCGATCTGGAGATGCGTTCAACACTCGAGGTAATGAAGAGAATGTACAAGAGCCAGGAGTATAATACCTGTCTTGAGATTATAAGAGCAATGGCCAAGATGCCCGATCCTTCCCTTATGGGATTCCTGAAACTGGTTCTCGACAAGGAAGATGATGTTCAGTTGCAGATTGAAGCAACAAAAGCTATTGAGAACAATGGCGAAGAGGGAGTAAAAACACTTGTTAAGCTTATGAAATCGGAATATAAAAACTACAATATTATAGTGCGGCATGTACTTGACCGCAGAATATACTAACGACAATGGGATTTCTTTTTGCACATATTATCTTCTATCTTACACTGTTTCTCTTCGGGGCATACCTTTTGCTGGGTGTATTCTCCGCAATAGCTCTTCGTAAATACCTGCGGAAGAACAGTTATATAAACTACAACTCCCTGGTACTTTCACCCCTGAGTCCCAAGATTTCGATCATTGCACCTGCTTATAACGAAAGCAAGTCCATTATTGACAATATCCGGACTCTTCTTTCCCTTTACTATAATAACTTTGAAGTCATTATTGTAAATGACGGCTCTACCGACAATACTTTTGAGCTGATTAAAGACGCATATGATCTGATAAGGGTTAATTATTATTTCGACTACCGGATACCATGTGAAAGAATCAGAGGTGTCTACAGATCAAAGAATCCGTCATACAACCGTTTGACAATTATTGACAAGAACAATGGTGGAAAAGCCGATTCACTGAATGCAGGAATAAATATCTGTCATAGCGACCTGTTTGTGTCGATTGATGCTGATTCAATAATTGAAGCCGACTCAATACTTAAGCTTGTCAAACCGTTTCTGGAGGAGAAGGAGAAGAAGGTTATCGGTACCGGCGGTGTCATAAGAATAGTAAACTCATGCGATGTGGAGCGCGGTCATATAAGGGAGATAAAAATACCATCAAAGTTTTTACCGCGCCTCCAGGTACTCGAATATACCAGGGCGTTCCTTCTTGGACGAATGGCATGGAGTCAGCTCGACGGATTAATGCTTATATCGGGTGCAATGGGAATCTTCGACCGTGAAACGGTTATCAAGGCAGGCGGATACAGCATCAAGACGGTTGGTGAAGATATGGAACTTGTACTCAGGATGCGGCGTTATATGGCTGAGCATGACCAGAAATATGAGGTGACGTACATCCCTGATCCACTTTGCTGGACTGAAGTTCCTTCCGATCTGAAGTCAATGCGGAAACAAAGGACACGATGGACCCGTGGGCTTATTGAATCGCTCCGGACCCACCGTAAGATGTTCTTTAACTCGAATTATGGACGTCTGGGCCTTCTGGGATATCCATACTGGTTCTTCTTTGAATGGATGGCTCCGCTTATTGCATTTTCTGGATTTGTTTACACAATTTACCTCATCATAAGAGATTCCCTTAACTGGCCATTCTATCTTCTTCTTTTCTTGTTTGTCTATTCCTTTGCAGTATGCATTTCCACATGGGCCATACTGTTTGAAGAGATTACTTTCCATAAGTACAAGAAGAAAAGTGATGTCTTGAAACTCATAGGGGTAGCACTTCTTGAACCTTTCTTTTATCCTGTTCATACCTATTTTGCTGTCAGGGGAAATCTTGAAGCCCTGCGCGGTAAGAAGGGATGGGGCACGGCAGAACGGTCGGGCTTTGAAAAGAAAAAGAAGCCTAAAACAAAAGTCGTTGAGGACACAAACGATTTCAATCAGTAAAACCGGGAATTGAAAATAACCCTGTTTTAACTACCTCCAGTGATTTTTTCTCTCTCGTTTCAGTTGAAGGAACTACAAGCCATAACGGCCAGGTGTACCTGCTTAATGATGAAGTGACCACCCCGTCGAAATAAACTGATACTGCAATACCATCGGACTGTGCAGTTAATATCTCGTAATTATATCCTCCATCGTATGAAACCGCCCCGTCGATAACCTTCATCTGGGTAGGATCGCGGAAATATAGTAATGTCCAGGGGATGCGCACTTTTATCTTGTTGCCGTTCCAGGCGGCAACGGTACGCTGTCCAAAACTGAAGCCTGAAGCATTTTCAATCGGTACCCTGCCGATGTCCTGTTTCTTCATTGTGAATCCATCGTTTATCCACTGCATTACTTTCCAGGGAGCTCCGTCGGTAACTGTGCTGTAGAATTTCTGAACCGCATGATTTGCCAGATCAAACCTTGGAGTCAGTCCATTCATGTCATATGCTTCTGTAACCTGGTATAAAGCAGTGTCGTTCGATAAAACCAATGTCAGGAGGAATTCCGACCTGTTCTCAAGGATTTTACCATTAGGCAGCTTCGATTCACCGAAGCTTGACAGATAAGTGTCGAAAGCGATCATGATCGTATCGCCGGATGATATTGTCCTGTCAGTCTCTACTTCAAGGGAAAAATAGCTGTTATCGTTTGTGACGCTGATCCTTTCCAGCGGACCCTCTGGTTTGTCGGTCTCGTAAGAAACAAACGGGAGAGTGGTTGTCTGATCGAAGGTTATGAGGCCAAAGTTTTGTTCAGGTGATGTAAGGTTATGCCATAGCTGCCTTGTAGGGATTGTAATTCCCCCCGAGATCATGCCAAATGCCTCAAGATAAGAGACTATCCAGGTGGGTTTAAACCATTCGTCCATCCAGGAGAACATAAAACCGCCTGCACATCCTGCATCGACAATATTATGCATGAGTCTTATGTTCTTTTCACCCTGTTGTTGTTCAGAATACCCTCCGTGATCCATGTCACTATATGCCTGGTGGGCGCTTCCCCAACTGGAAGGAACGCCAAATTCGGCAATGACAAGAGGAATTGAGGAATAGTGGGCTTTTAAAGCATTCAGATAGCCAAGGTAGCTATTGGGGCCGTAACTGTCGCTATAGGTAAGATATGATGGCTCCTCGCTTATGAAATTGGGATAATAGGGATATGCATGGTAAGATGCAAAAATTCCCGGTTGCGGATTCTTCAGCGTTATTTTTTCAAGATCATAACTCGCGATATCTTCGGAGGTGTAAATTTCAGTTGGATGAATTAGAGGATCTAGAGTCGGCCAGCTCGCAATGCTCACCGGACGCCTCACTAAATAATTCAGTTCTTCATAGTTTATTGTCAGGTCGAGCATCTGAGTGGCAAAAACCTCTGTTGCCTTTGCGTCGCTTATGCTGAGATAAGTCCCGGTATACGAGTTTTCTGCAGTATGACGGGTGTCGGTCGTATCAACTTCCTGGGGGCTTATCTCCCTTCCGATTATATAACCGGCCGTCCATCTTGAAACATCAGTAATATACCTGCCATACGATTTACCGTACCTGTATGCAATATCCCCGTTACCGTTAATGCAATCAATAACCTCTTTTATCTCTCCAGTAAACGATTTGGTGCGGTTCAGAAGGTCGTAAGAATCAGGATCAGAATAATCTTCGATCTCTTCAAGCCATATGCCCTGGAACAGGAGAAGAGGATTATCGGGATGCCGTTGATTATAATTTGCCAGTTTTTCATAAAATACCGGCGGATGGAGAGTATAGATTCTTATACTGTTGAAACCTGCATCTGCCATCTCTTCAATCCATTTTTCATATTCGCCGGGTGAAATGGCATAGGCGATTTCGCCGGGGAAGTAGCCCGGAGGCGAAGATCCCATGTTGATACCCTTCAGCACAAGCGATCTGTAATCTGAACCCGTATGCATTGCTATATTACTCCCGGAGGTTTTGAAGGGCAACTCCTGTTTCAGTGTAAGTTCAAAATTGATTACAGTATCTTTTCCGATTGTAATATCTGTCAGTCTTACAGGATAATAATTATCGCATGTAACAGATGTCACTACTGGAAACCTGAGTTGCCCTGAAACAGGCATAATTACAGGTGGCATCATATCAGGTTCAATTGCAGTCCCGGCAGAATAGGAGGAAAACTCTGATGCTTTAACAAGTTTGCCTGAAAATGTCTTCCCTTTATAAGTAACGGCGTAGAAATAGAATCCGTTGTGCTGGGGTGCTCCGTTCTGATTGCATCCGTCCCATACAATATGGTAGCTTCCGGCATCAATTGAATCAAAAAATGCTTCCATTACTTTCTGACCGGAAATATTATAGACAGAAAAACGTATATCGCCCTGGCTGTTGATAATAAACGGTATATTAACTGAATAAGTAAATGGATTTGGATAAGGAGTCCCTACCTCAATCAAACCTGAAATGTTGTCATAAATGTTTGATATTCTCAGTGAATAAGTACCGTCCGTCCTGGTTCTTATTGCATATTCGGCGGTTCCGGCAATCATAGTGACCCTAGCATCCGGAATAGTCGTGCCGTTAGGATCCGTAACCTTCCCGGTAACATAATAATCGCGGGCGGATGATTCAAGTGCCGGCCAGTATAAAAATAAGAGAAGTAACAGGGAAAATTTTAAATAGACTTTGCAGGATGACATCATTGTATAAACTGAGGAGATAGAGTTTAAAACTAGCCAAATTTAATAAAAAGAAGCATTTATTTGTACTTTTATAAAATTCAAATCAGGAATAACCTACATGGATATTAACGGAATTATATACCGGAATATTAAAGAAAAAGACAATAAAGAATTAGCGGATCTTATAAGGAGTGTTTTCAGGGAATTTAATATAGACCGTCCGGGAACTGTTTATTATGATCCCACAACCGATAACTTATATGAATTATTTAGAACAACCGGGTCGGTTTACTGGAT
>JBGPAF010000135.1:0-5454 GCA_041480535.1 Bacteroidia bacterium | reverse complement strand
GGGAGGGAGAAAAGTTTTCCAATTGCGTCATAAAGGTGGTTTGGAAGATGCGAGATGAAAACAGCAACTCGGGAATATTCATCCGGATGCCGATAGAACCACGTGAAGAGTGGATGCCGGTACATTACGGTTATGAGGTTCAGATCGACAACAAACCTGAACTTTCAGATGAAGACGATTACCATTATACAGGCACATTGTACTCACTTACAAAACCCCTTGCAAAACCAGGGAAACCTGGTCCTCAATGGAATACAACTGAAATTACACTTGACGGCCCCAGGACAATCGTTTATGTCAATGGTGTGCAGGTGACCGATTTCAAGGAAGGCGATCCGGTACCGGAAAGGAAATTTGACTTTGAACCTCAGCGCGGCCCGAGACCAGTAGAAGGATATATAGGCATCCAGAATCATGGTGAGGCAGATGTTGTATTCTTTAAAGAAATTGCTGTTAAGCCACTTCCTCAACCATCTAAATAGTTATTGATCGATTCAAATAAACATTTTAGTACATATTAAAATGAAAGACATCAATCAGAAATCTAAGAATCACAGTGAAATTACAAGGCGTAATTTTGTAAAAACAGCTGCAACTGGTGCTGCTGCATTGACTATTCTTCCAAACTTTACTGTAAGTGGCCTGGGGCATGTCGCTCCAAGCGATAAACTTCTTATTGCGGCGGTGGGTTGCGGCGGTGAAGGTGCTGATGACATAAGGCATTATGCCATTGCACCAAAGAAAAATGCCGAAATTGCTTTCCTGTGTGATGTTGATGACAGACAGGCTGCTCCGAGAATAAAGGAATTTCCAAAAGCAAAGTTCTATCATGACTGGCGGGAGATGTTCGAAAAGGAGTGCAAAAACTTTGACGCTGTCTCCGTTGCTATCCCTGACCATAATCATGCTATCGTGGGGCTTAGTGCCATGCAGCTTAAAAAACATCTGTATCTCCAGAAACCGCTGACACATGATATATATGAGGCCCGGATTCTTACTGAAGCCTCAGAAAAATATAAAGTAGTCACCCAGATGGGCGATCAGGGTGCTTCCTGCGACGGTATGCGCACACTGAGAGAATGGATTGAGGCTGATTTAATCGGAGATATAGAAAAGGTGTATTGCTGGACTGACCGCCCGGTTTGGCCGCAGGGCATTCCCTGGCCTGAAGCGCGTCCTGCAGTGCCGTCTGAGTTGAATTGGGATCTCTGGCTTGGTACCGCTGAAGAAACCGATTATATCGATAACCTGGTACCGTTCAACTGGAGAGGCTGGTGGCGATTCGGGACGGGAGCTCTTGGAGATATGGGTTGTCATATAATCGGACCGCCATTTAAACTTTTAAATCTTGGATATCCTACCGAAGTATCCTGTAATGCAAGCACTGTTTATACTGGTATTTTCAAGGAAGGTATTTTCCCTGACAGCGGTCCGGTTTCAAGCGCAGTCCGTTTTAAGTACGAGTTGAAAAACGGGAAGAGTCTTGATCTTTACTGGATGGATGGTGGAATAACGCCTGAGCGTCCTTATGAAATAGAACCAGATGTAAATATGAATGATATAATGGGCGACTGGCCCGGCTTGAATGATTATGAAGGAGCTACATTATTCATCGGAACAAAAGGGAAAGCTGCATGCGGCTGGGGAGGTCGTAATCCTATTCTTCTGCCGCTTTCAAAGAATAAGGATATTAATATTCCGAAAAAATATCCGCGTGTGACCGGAGATATGGATGGTCACTGGTGGCAATGGATAGATGCCTGCATCGCAGGTTATGGCAATGCCGAAGTTGATTCTCCTTTCGTTGGATACGCCGGACCGCTCACGGAGACAGTATTGATGGGCAATTTGTTATTAAGATGTTTCAATATTCAGAAGAAAATAACCAGAAAGGACCCTGTTTATGGTGAAATGGAAGGATTAATTTTCCCAGGCCGTTATATTTCTTATAAATGGGATGGTGCAAATATGCGGATAACAAATTTCGAACCGGCCAACCAGTTTGTTAAGAGAGAGTACAGAAAAGGGTGGGGGGAGATCAAAATTTAATATTGGAATATAAGCAGATTTCCATTATTTACTCCAGCGACAAGATATTGTTTCCCTGCTATTTTGACAGGGAGTATCTTTCTTGCATCTCCTGTGATCTTTAATCCGCTCTCAACAGGCATCAGTGTTCTGTAGTTGTGAGCTGTATCAGACAGTAAACACCAGCCATAACTGGCATCGTACCGCCCGTATGATGGTCTGACTGCATAATCATTGCCTGCAAGGATAAGATCCATATTCCCATCCAGGTTAAAATCACTGGCCATAATATCACGGACTGGTGAAAACTGTGCCATTACAGGCAGCTTTCTTATTTCAAAGATTCCATTACCATTGTTAATAAAGAGACAACTTTCGAACAGAACAGATTTTTTTACTATTGACTGATCCAATAGATTCTTTCCAAAAATATCCAAAGGCGTTTTTCCTCCAAAATCAGAATACACCGGATATTTTTTATTCAAACCGGTTATCTGGCCGGCAAGATCATCGAGTGAAGCGACAGGATAACTTG
This sequence comes from Bacteroidia bacterium, assembly GCA_041480535.1. Lineage (GTDB taxonomy): Bacteria > Bacteroidota > Bacteroidia > Bacteroidales > VadinHA17 > LD21. The sequence continues at coordinate 2,891 of JBGPAF010000135.1, read as the reverse complement.
TACCTTCCTGAAATGAACATATAACCTGATCGAGCGATCCATTGTTGTCAAAATCGTTCAGGTACATTTCGACAGGTTCCTTCACCGAAGCTTTCAGAATGGAATTAAGACCGAGATTTCCTGCTATTATGTCCTGATCTCCATCGCTGTCGACATCAGCAATCTGGATGCAACTCCACCATCCTGAGGTTTCATCGAGACCGGCAGATGTTGTTACGTCAGTGAATTTGCCATTATCATTTCTGAATACACAAACCTTCATCCATTCTCCTGCAACTACCAGGTCATGATCACCATCACTGTCAAAATCCATCCATTCAGCATCAGTTACCATGCCAATATTCCTCAGTCCTTTTGCATAAGTATCTGTAACATCCTTATAATGGCCTTTACCGTCATTTTCAAACAGGAATTGATCAGGCGACCATCCATAATCTCCGGGTACAGATCTGGATCCTATGAACAGGTCTATATCCCCGTCATTGTCAAAATCACATGGCCTCACACACGATCCGTTATGGGAAACAGGAGGCAATTCACCTCTTGTAAATCCTCCTTTTCCATCATTTATAAGGAGCAGGTCAGTCAGAAATGGATTACCAACCGGTAATTCATTGCCACCACGAACAATATACAAGTCGGGATCAGTATCTGAATCTGCATCAAAAAAAGCTGCATCAACATCATCAGTGAAATTCTCTTTTAAGAAAAGATGCGCATCTGATTTTATGAAAGTCCCATTATTCTGCTGAATGAGCAACACGGATGCCTGTCCTTTTGCACCTCCTGCAAACAGATCCTGCAGGCCATCACCATTTACATCTCCGGCAGCCAGTGCCGGCCCCTCTGCTGTTAAGCTGTGAGGGATCAGCCGCTCACGGTTGAAATCCACATAAGCATCTTCTTTATGACTGAATTCCAGTCCGGGGATCAGGGCAGGAGAGAAGAGCCTGTTTTTTTCTCCATCCTGGCCATATCTGGTTTTAGGTTCTAACCTATTGCTCAATTCCAGAGTGATAAGAGTGTCGGCCGGAACATTTGTTATTTTCTGCTCTGAAAGGTCCGGCCAGCGGACAATCAGAGAATCAATCACATTTACTGAGCCCATACCAAAATGCAGAACGCCGGAAGTGGATGACATAAATCCTCTTACAGGAAATTGTTCAGTGATCTGCTTCTGTCCGCCGGAATATAAAGTCAAGCGTACACCAACGCCATTTGTATTCAATCCTTTGCCTTTAACTGCAACGGAAAGAAAATGATTATTCAATTGACTTTCAACATTATTTCTGTAAATAAAAGCAGGGTCATTAATGTTATTGACTATCAAGTCAAGATCACCATCATTGTCAAGGTCGGCATAAGTTGCTCCATTGGAATAGGACCTGATATCCAGACCCCATTCCCTGGCCATATTTGAAAATGTGAGATCATGATTATTCCTGAAGAAGAAATTGACATTCGGGTAAAGCGGCATTTTCTCATATAAATCTTTATCCGAAAGGCTGTTGTTATCACTGGAACGGGAGAACTTACTACTTTCTGTCAGGAACTTAACATAGTCCAGATCATTAGCCCTGCGGTATATCCCGTTACTTATAAAAAGATCTTTCCATCCGTCATTGTCCAGGTCACAAAACAGTGGAGACCAGCTCCAGTCAGTTGAGAAAACCCCGGCCAGCAATCCGATTTCACTGAACATATTGCCGCCTAAATTGAGCTGGAGTGTATTGCGCACAAACTGATAATAATAACCATAATTCAGCTTGATCTCGGATAGCTCATAGTCGTCTTCACCACCTGACTGTTTCCGTATTTTTTCCTCAAACGGAAGCATATCCAGTACCATTACATCGAGCAGGCCGTCGTTATTGAAATCTCCGATGTCATTGCCCATTGATGATCTGCTTGTATGAGCAAAAAATTCTGTCATCCGTTCCGAAAATGTACCATTGCCATTATTGATATATAAATAGTCATTCTCATGGAAATCATTGGATACAAAAATGTCAGGGTATCCATCATTGTCGATGTCAGCGATATTTACTCCCAGTCCGTAACCGATCTGACTGCTGAATATGCCTGCCTGATGTGTTATGTCAATAAAAATATGCTTTCCGTTTGTTTCGTCATGTCTGAATAACCTGTCGCCGGCGAGTGTATCCTGATCAAAGCGAAGGGAAGCATAGCCATAACTGCGTGAAGTATGGACCGAATGGTTAAGAAGGTACATATCAAGATCTCCATCAAGATCATAGTCAAAAAATGCTGCCTGTGTTGAGAAACCCTGGAAATCGAGGCCGTAGTCATGTGCCTCATCCTTAAATGTAAGGTTGCCCCGGTTGATGAATAATTGGTTCCTTCCCTTAATACCTTTGTAATTTCCAACCTGGCAAACGTAAATGTCCAGAAACCCATCACCATTCACATCCGCCATCGTGACACCTGTTTTCCAATTTCCAACTCCCCCAACACCGGCAGCATCTGTTATATCTTCAAATCTAAGTTTTCCCTTGTTCAGATAAAGCTTGTTTGATTCCTGATTTGAAGTGAAATATAAGTCTGTCAGGCCATCATTATTGATATCACCTGCAGCAACCCCTGCACCATTGTTGAAATACAGATATTCAATGATATTAAATTGCTCACTTTCTGTCAGCTTGTTAACGAAATCGACATTTGTGGCGGAAGCCGGTATTAAAGAGAATAAAGTATCTTCTTTCTTCCCTTCTGGTTTGCAGGAATACACTAATAGGAGTAAAAACAGGATTCTGGCTGAATTCTTCATGGCAAGGATTTACCTGAGCACCTTAAAAACCTGCAAGGGATCGTTGCTTCGTGCAACAATAGTTAATTTGCCATTGTTTGTTGACACTTCCATTATATCACGG
>JBGPAF010000134.1:0-5490 GCA_041480535.1 Bacteroidia bacterium | reverse complement strand
GATGAGAGTTACATCATTTCGACAAGACATTTAATTACTAACTCGTTTATTGAGAAATATGAATCATCTGCTGACAGAATACTGCATGACGCGAGATATGATTACCTGGGCCGTATAGATTACATTAAGCTTACCGACAAGCTACTGAGGGAAAGAAATGAGCATGGGATCATAACTGCTGCAAATGTCTGGATCGATCTACAGAAAAGGCTGCTGAGAGATCATGATTTCCTGACAAAGACCGGGAAACTGCTCCGGAGCGTAACGGTGGAAGAGCAGATGGCAGCACTTCAGGCCTGGTATAAATAATCGATTTTCTGATGTATATTCTGTCGGAATTTAGTTTTTAAAATGTACTTTTACCGGATATTTTAAATTAGTTGATATGGAGTCATTTGATTGGAAAAACCTGCCTTTTGGTTATATAAAAACTGATTATAACCTGCGCTGTTTTTACAGGAATGGCAAATGGGGAGAATTTGAGGTTTCTGATTCTGAGTATATAGATATTCATATTGCTGCGACCGGATTACATTATGGACAGGAAGCGTTTGAGGGTCTTAAGGCTTATATGGGCAAGGATGGAAAGATCAGGCTATTCCGGTGGGAAGACAATGCAAAAAGACTTATATTTTCAGCAGACGGGATCAAAATGGCAGAATTCCCTGTCGAGAAGTTCAAAGAAGCGGTATTCAGGGTAGTACAGCTTAATAAAAGATTCATTCCGCCCTATGGGTCCGGAGCCACTCTTTATATACGCCCTCTTCTTTATGGAAGCGGAGCTGAGGTTGGCGTCAAGCCTGCTTCTGAGTACACATTTATAATTTTTGTTACCCCTGTCGGCCCTTATTTCAAGGGAGGAGTAAAACCAGTCAATATGCTGATATGCAGGGATGTTGACAGAGCTGCTCCCAAAGGTACGGGTATCTATAAGGTCGGAGGCAACTATGCAGCCAGCCTGAGGGCGGGTGTCGCCGCCAGGGAAGGTGGTTACGCAAGTTCAATTTTTCTTGATGCAAAGGAGAAAAAGTATATTGATGAATGCGGACCGGCGAACTTTTTCGGAATAAGGAATAATACCTATGTCACTCCTAAATCCGAATCAATATTGAACTCTATTACCAACATGAGCCTGATTGAAGTAGCCGCGAGTCTTGGCATAAAAACAGAACGCAGGCAGGTTCCTGTTGAAGAGTTGTCGGAATTCAGTGAAACAGGGGCATGCGGAACAGCTGCCGTCATAAGCCCCATTGGAAAGATAGTTGACCCGGATAAAAACAAGATCTATGAATATTGCAAAGACGGGAAACCCGGTCCGGTTACAATGAAGCTTTACAACAAGCTGGTCTCAATACAATATGGCGATGCGCCGGATGAGTTCGGATGGATCACGATAGTTGAGTAACGTGAAGAATAAAGTAACAGGATTTTCCAAAGCAAAGCTTACCGGTTCATATCTGACACTTGTAATCAGTGTTTCGCTGGTACTTTTTTTACTGGGGATCCTGGGTCTTGTCATTATCAACACAAAGGAACTATCGGATTATTTCAAGGAGAGCCTTTCATTTTCAGTAATTCTCGGTGACGAAACAAGGGAGCCGGATATCAGGATGCTGCAGAAGGATCTTGATGCCAAACCCTATGTTAAATCTACTGAATATGTTTCGAAGGATGATGCGGCAGTAAAGATGAAGGAGGATCTTGGGGAGGATTTTATCAGTTTCCTTGGAGATAACCCGCTGCCTCCTTCAATTGATGTTTATCTTTATGCAGGTTATACAAACCCCGACAGTGTAGCAAAAATCGAGAAATATATTCTGGAGTATCCTTTTGTAAAGGAGGTCTGGTACGAAGATTCATTGCTGTTTCTGATTAACGAAAATGTAAGAAAAATAAGCTTGTTCCTTCTGATAATAAGTTCCTTCCTATTCCTGATTGCCGTTACAATAATAAATAATACTATCAGGCTCGCAATCTATTCCAAGCGGTTCCTTATCAGAACGATGCAGCTTGTAGGAGCTACCATGTCATTTATCAGGAAGCCTTTTCTGATAAGGAGCATTTACCATGGATTGCTTGCTGCCCTGATTGCAATGCTTCTTCTGATGGGACTTCTCTATCTTATTGAAAAGGAGTTTCTTATGCTGTTCACTTTTGAAAGCACCAACCTCCTGATTCTTCTTGGAGTTCTTTTGATAATAGCCGGGATTTTAATAAACCTGGTTTCGACATATTTTTCTGTCAACCGCTACCTTGTTATTTCTGAAGATAAATTATATAATTGAATCATGGCAACAAAAAATGAAAATAAGGAAAAACTGAATTTTGCTCTTGGCCGTGAAAACTATAAACTTCTTGCTATCGGCTTTGTAATAATTGTAATCGGTTTTCTGCTGATGCTGGGAGGCAAATCGAAGGATCCCAATGAGTTTAGCAATAATATATTCAGTTTCAGAAGGATAACTATAGCACCACTTGTCGTCCTTGCCGGGTTTATTTTTGAAATCTGGGCAATCATGAAAAAGCCTAAAAACTCGGATAAATAAATTTTAAATAATCCCGGATGAATTTAATAGAAGCTATCGTCCTTGGTCTGATACAGGGGCTCAGTGAATTTTTGCCGGTAAGCAGTTCCGGACATCTTGAGCTTGGAAAATATTTATTCGGAATTGATCATGAAGCAAATTTCTATTTTTCCATTGCTGTGCATGGAGCTACTGTTCTCAGCACAGTGTTTGTTTTGTGGAAAGAAATCTCAGATCTGTTTAAGGGTCTTTTTAAATTCAGGCTTAACGAGGAGACGCGTTACGTAATAAAACTTATTATATCGATGATTCCGGTTGGAATAACAGGATTATTTATGCAAGACGTTGCTGAAAAGTTTTTTGCGGGAAACATGATTTCCCTTGGGATACAATTCATAATATCAGCATTGTTCCTGGGTCTTGCAATGTTTATCAAGCCAAAAGAAAGAACAATGACTTATCTGGATTCGTTTATTATTGGAATCGCCCAGGCTTTATCAGTATTGCCGGCAATTTCAAGGTCAGGAGCTACAATAGCTACCGGGATGATGCTTGGGAATAAGAAATCTGAAATTGCGAAGTTCTCTTTTCTTATGGTATTAGTACCGATAATAGGCGCAAATATTCTGGAGATGACTTCAGGTGATTTCACAAAAGAAGGCACATCATTTCTTGTAATCGCAGTTGGTTTCATTGTGGCTTTTGTTTCAGGGTATCTGGCCTGCAAATGGATGATCAATATTGTAAAAAAAGGCAATCTTAAATGGTTTGCAATCTATTGCATTCTGATCGGTATTTATTCAATTTTATTGGGATTACATGTTATCTGAAAAGATTTCATCTTTTGAAGAGGGGCAGGTACTGCTGTTTGAAAAACCACTCTACTGGACATCTTTTGACCTTGTGAACAAGGTTAAGATAATTATAAGAAGCAACCTTGGAATTAAGAAAATCAAGATCGGTCACGCCGGAACGCTTGATCCGCTCGCAAGCGGCCTTATGATAATATGCACCGGCAAAGCCACCAAAAAAATTGAGGATTTCCGTGATCTGGATAAGGAATATATCGCAACCATACACCTGGGAGAGACAACCCCGTCATATGATCTTGAAACTGAAATAAATGGCAGGTTCCCTGTTGAACAAATATCCGAAAATCTTGTTATAACAGCACTTAAAGGTTTCCTGGGAGAGCAGACTCAAATACCTCCTGTTCATTCAGCAAAGATGATAAATGGCAGGAGAGCTTATGAGTATGCCAGGAAAGGAATTCAGAAGGAAATGACACCGGTAACTGTATTCTTCAGGGAAGTGGAGCTTTTATCATATGGAATTCCTGACATTAGGATCAGGGTTCTGTGCAGTAAAGGAACCTATATAAGATCATTTGCCAGGGATCTCGGCAAAACTTTGGGAAGCGGAGCCTATCTGTCATCACTTGAAAGGACCTCTATTGGCCCTTATTTGCTGAAAAACGCACTTTCTTTAGAATATTTTGAAAATTTTATTAAAGAATTGAAACAAATTTGAATCTGTTCCGTATAAAGGGATTCAAAAAAATGTAATACCAATATTTTCAACATGAAATTATCACAATTCAGGTATAATTTACCGCAGGAGCTGATTGCCCTATACCCAACTGAAAACAGGGATGAGTCGAGGTTAATGGTTGTTAACAGGAGTAAGGGAACCTTTGAGCACAAGATATTTAAGGAAATTACTGAATATTTTAACGAACATGACGTTCTGGTCTTAAATAATACAAAAGTCTTCCCGGCACGATTATATGGGAATAAAGAAAAGACCGGTGCTGAAATAGAAGTATTCCTACTCAGGGAACTGAACAGGGAACAGCGGTTGTGGGACGTGCTGGTTGATCCTGCAAGAAAAATCAGGATCGGCAACAAATTATATTTCGGGGAAGACGATCTGCTGGTTGCTGAAGTGATTGACAATACAACTTCAAGGGGCAGAACCCTCAGATTTCTGTTTGACGGCACATACGAGGAATTTAAGCAGACACTTTACGGCCTTGGTGAAACACCACTGCCAAAGTTCATAAACAGACCTGTTGAACCGGAAGATAATGAACGGTACCAGACAATCTTTGCTAAACATGAAGGAGCTGTTGCTGCTCCTACAGCAGGACTTCATTTCAGCCGGGAATTGCTGAAGAAACTGGAAATTATCGGAGTTGAATTTGCGGAAATCACACTCCATGTCGGACTTGGAAATTTCAGGAGCGTTGATGTTGAGGATCTTACTAAGCATAAGGTCGATTCGGAAAGGATAAGGATTACTGAAGATGCAGCAGAAATTATAAACAAGGCAAAAGACAATAAATACAAGATATGCGCTGTAGGAACTACGGTCGTCCGGACTGTTGAAAGTTCGGTATCGACAAGCGGATACGTGAAACCCTTTGATGGCTGGACAAATAAGTTTATTTTTCCTCCGTACGATTTTAAGGTTCCTGATATGATGATAAGCAATTTTCACCTTCCATACAGCACCCTTCTCATGATGGTAGCTGCCTTTGCCGGATACGATCTGCTTTTTGAAGCATATAAAACTGCTGTAAAGGAAAAATACAGGTTTGGCACCTATGGCGACGCCATGCTGATAATATAGGCAAAAGGTGCAAGGCACACAACTCAAGGCACTATAAAAATATTAAAGCCGGATTGATTCGATTCATCCGGCTTTTTTGTTAATAAGTTCACATAATAGTTGACTATTTCAGGATACTCTTCTGGAGTTAATTAATGACTTTTAAAATTTCAGAAATTTTTTGTTTTCAAAAAAAGCCTGTCACGCCACGAATAGTTAATAAAGTGTTCATAACAAATCAGAAAAAAGTCCGTTTAATAATACGACTACAGGCTAAAATTAATATGACTGATCGGATATATAAAGGAAATGCAGTTTAGCTGAGTTTTTTTTGAATAAAATTGAGATTGAAAAG
>JBGPAF010000133.1:0-5492 GCA_041480535.1 Bacteroidia bacterium | reverse complement strand
TCATTTGGTATTAAAGCATTGGAACAGTGCTGGATCACAGGAAGACAGATCGAAGCTGCCCGTCAGGCTGTTCCACGTCATATGAAGCGTGACGGTCAGATCTGGATAAGGGTATTCCCCGATAAACCTATTACCAAGAAGCCTGCAGAGGTCCGTATGGGTAAAGGAAAAGGAGCACCTGAAGGTTTTGTGGTCCCTGTTACTCCGGGCAGGATACTTATCGAAGCAGAGGGAGTACCGTTTGATGTTGCTAAAGAAGCTCTCAGGCTCGCAGCCCAGAAACTTCCGATAACAACAAAATTCGTTGTAAGGACTGATTACGTACAGGAATAAAATAACAAACCAGATGAAAACTTCAGAAATAAAGGAATTAAGCACCGCGGATATGCTCGAAAGAATAGATACCGAAAGAACTATGCTTGTCCGCATGAAGCTTAACCATGCTATAACACCTCTGGATAATCCGCAAAAGATCAAACAGGTGAAACTTACTATTGCACGTCTGCTGACAGAAAAGCGTTACAGGGAAAATAATGAAAAATCTTAAAGCCATATCAGCGATGGAAAGGAAAATTAGAAAAGAGCGTATCGGTATTGTTGTCAGCAACAAAATGGATAAATCGATAGTCGTAGCCATTAAAAGGAAAGTTAAACATCCCATCTATGGTAAATTTGTGAACAGGACCAAGAAACTGATGGCTCACGATGAGGAGAATTCATGCAATATAGGTGATACAGTACGTATTTCAGAGACCAGGCCTCTGAGCAAGAATAAAGCCTGGAGATTAGTTGGAATAATCGAAAGAGCTAAGTAATCATGATACAACAGGAAAGCAGGTTAACCGTAGCCGATAACTCAGGCGCCAAGGAGGTATTATGTATCCGGGTGCTGGGAGGCAGTAAAAAGAGATATGCAACAATCGGCGATAAAATCGTTGTGAGTGTCAAGAGTGCACTCCCTTCGGGTGAAGCCAAAAAAGGCACAGTAAGCAAGGCTGTTGTCGTCAGGACAACCAAAGAGATACGCCGTCCCGATGGTTCATATATCAGGTTTGATGATAACGCAGTAGTTCTGCTTAATAACCTGAATGAGGTAAGGGGTACCCGTATCTTCGGCCCGGTCGCAAGGGAACTGCGTGACAAGTATATGAAGATCGTCTCTCTTGCACCTGAAGTTCTATAACATTTTAAATCAAAAGCAATGCAGAAGAAACTACATATCAAGAAGGGAGATACGGTTATGGTAATAACCGGTGAATCCAAAAGACAGAAAGGGCGTGTGCTTGAGGTTGACAGGGCAAAAAACAGGGCTATCGTTGAAGGAGTGAATACAGTTTCCAAACATACAAAGCCAAATGCAAAATCACCTCAGGGTGGCATTTTAAAGAAGGAAGCTCCCGTTCATCTCTCAAACCTTATGCTTGTTGACCCTGCTTCGGGGAAACCTACCCGCATTGGAAGAAAGCTTAATGACAAAAATAAATTAGTTCGTTATTCAAAAAAATCAGGAGAGGAGATCAAGTAATGTACACACCTGTATTAAAATCCAGATATAAAGAAGAGATCGTCCCTGCATTAATAAAAGAATTCGGTTATTCGACCGTTATGCAGGTTCCCAGGTTGGAGAAGATTGTTCTTAATCAGGGTGTAGGACAGGCAATAGCTGACAAAAAACTGCTTGAATTCAGTGTTAAGGAATTAACAGACATAGCAGGGCAGAAAGCTGTTCAGACCTATTCATCAAAAGATATTTCGAACTTCAAACTGAGAAAGAACATGCCTATTGGTGTAATGGTTACATTACGCAAAGAGAGGATGTATGAATTTCTTGAAAGGCTTATTTGCGTTGCTTTGCCGCGAATCCGCGACTTCAAGGGTATCAGTTCCAAGCTTGACGGACGGGGTAATTATACGCTGGGTATTACCGAGCAGATTATATTCCCCGAGATAGACCTTGATAAAGTTGCAAAGATAATGGGTCTCCAGATGACATTCGTTACAACAGCAAACACAGATGAAGAAGCGCTGGCACTTTTAAAACATTTCGGCTTACCTTTTAAAAACACTAAAAACTGATTATATGGCTAAGGAATCGATGATAGCCCGCGAAGTGAAACGCGCAAGACTGACTGAGAAATACGCAGCAAAAAGAGCAAAACTGAGGGCAGAGGGTGATTATGTAGGATTAAGCCGCCTCCCGCGCAACTCAAATCCCAACAGAATGCATAACCGCTGTAAGATTACAGGACGTTCAAGAGGATACATGAGGCAGTTCGGAATAAGCAGGATCACCTTCAGGGAAATGGCATCCTTCGGACTTATCCCGGGTGTTAAGAAGGCCAGCTGGTAAATTGAGAATGAATATTAACTATTTTAAAGAATAAGAGATGACTGATCCGATTGCAGATTTACTGACCAGAATAAGAAATGCCATTCTGGCCGGTCATAAGGTAGTAGAAGCACCAGCATCCAATCTTAAAAAGGAGATTGCCAGGATTCTGTTTGAAAAGGGGTATATCCTTAGTTATAAGGTGGTTGATGGAGACACTAAGCAGGGTGTCCTGAAAATTGCTCTGAAGTATAATCAAAAGAGCAAAAAGCCTGCAATAAAAAAGATTGATAGAGCCAGTCGTCCTGGCCTCAGGCAATATATCAGCGTTGATGATATGCCACGGGTTCTCAACGGGCTCGGAATAGCAATTATTTCAACCTCAAAAGGACTGATGACCGATAAAGAGGCAAAGAAAGAGAATATTGGTGGTGAAGTATTATGTTTTGTATACTAATCAGGAGGATAGTTAAATGTCACGAATAGGAAAATTACCTGTAAACCTGCCCAAAGGCGTAACTGTGAGTATCAGTGATGCCAATGTGGTTAGTGTGAAAGGACCTCTGGGTGAGCTGACACAGAACGTCAGCAAGGACCTGAAGGTTGAAATGGTGGACAACACTATCGTATTGGAAAGACCTTCAGAATCAAAAAATCATAAATCACTGCATGGTCTTTACAGGGCACTTATTGCAAATATGGTAGTTGGTGTTTCACAGGGATTTAAAAAGGAACTTGAGCTTGTAGGAGTCGGGTACCGTGCTGAAGCAAAAGGACAGCAGCTCGAAATGAGCCTGGGCTATTCCCACGATATAATTATGCAGCTTCCTGACGAAGTGAAAATTGAAACAAAAACCGAGCGAAGAAGCAATCCGGTCATTACCCTGACAAGTATGGATAAGCAGCTTATCGGTCATGTTGCAGCAAAAATCAGATCACTCCGTCCACCTGAACCATACAAAGGAAAAGGTATCAAATTTGTCGGAGAACAGCTAAGAAGAAAAGCTGGTAAATCGGCTAGTGTATAATCCGGGTTAAATAAAAGAATCATGGCTTTAAGCAAATTGGAAAAAAGATCGCGGATCCGGTTAAGGATCCGGAAAAAAATAAGCGGGTCTGCAGAAAAACCCCGACTGGCAGTATTCCGCAGCAATAAACAGATTTATGTTCAGCTGGTTGACGATCTCAAGGGAGTTACCCTTCTGGCTGTCAGCTCTAAAGAAAAAGATATTGCGGAAAAAGCCGGAATTAAAAAAACTGAACAGGCTAAACTTGTCGGAAAATCTCTTGCGACGAAGTGTAAAGAAAAAGGCATTGAGAATGTTGTTTTCGACAGGAGCGGATATAAATATCATGGTAGAGTTAAATCATTGGCTGATGCAGCCCGCGAAGGCGGTTTAAAATTCTGATAATATGGGAAACGGTATAAGAAAAGTAAAAACCAGCGATCTCGAACTTAAGGACAGGCTCGTAAGCATCCAGAGAGTGACAAAAGTTACCAAGGGTGGTCGTACCTTCAGTTTTTCGGCTATTGTTGTGGTCGGGAATGAAGACGGAATCGTGGGACACGGTCTTGGAAAAGCCAGTGAAGTAACCACTGCTATAGCAAAAGGTATTGAAGATGCTAAAAAGAACCTCATAAAAGTGCCTGTTATCAATGGAACAATCCCTCACGAGCAGGTGGCTAAATTTGGAGGTGCAAAAGTGTTTATCAAGCCGGCAACCCCTGGTACTGGGGTAAAGGCAGGAGGAGCAATGCGTGCTGTACTTGAGAGTGTTGGAGTGAAGAATGTGCTTGCCAAATCAAAAGGCTCATCGAATCCACACAACCTTGTAAAAGCAACGTTCGCCGCGCTTCTTGAAATGCGTGATGCAATCACAGTAGCTGAGCAAAGGGGGATCACTCTTGATAAAGTTTTTAACGGATAGTAAAGCAAACCACAATGGCAAAAATTCGTATAACCCAGGTAAAAAGCAAAAACGGAAAACCCGAAAGACAGAAGAGAACTCTTGAAGCGTTGGGAATCCGTAAACTGAACCACAGTGTTGAACACGAAGCCACACCCCAGATACTGGGAATGGTTGAAAAGGTAAGGCACCTGGTCAAAGTGGAAAATATTTAAGGTATAAACGATATTATATAAGGAGTTATGGATTTAAGTAACTTAAAACCTGCTAAGGGATCAGTAAAAAGAAGCAAGCGTCTTGGTCGCGGACAGGGCTCAGGAAAAGGCGGAACCTCAACAAGAGGACATAAAGGTGCTAAATCAAGGTCAGGTTATAGTAAGAAAATTGGCTTTGAAGGTGGACAGATGCCGCTTCAGAGACGCGTTCCAAAATTTGGTTTTAAAAATATTAACCGCAAGGAATACAAGGCAATAAATCTTATCACCCTGCAGAACCTGGCCGAAAAGAATAATCTGGAAAAAATTGATCTGGAAGTTCTGAAAAATGCCGGACTGATTTCCAAAAATGATCTGGTCAAAATCCTTGGAAAGGGAACTCTTGAAAGAAAACTTGAGGTTCATGCCCATGCATTCAGTAAATCAGCAGTTGAAGCAATTGAAGCCCAGAAGGGTACAGTCGTAAAACTTTAAGTCATGAGATTTTTTCAGACATTTAAAAACATATTCAAAATAGAAGATCTTCGTGCAAGGTTGCTCTATACTTTAGCTATTGTAGCATTGTACCGTTTTGGTAAATATGTCACATTGCCGGGTATTGATCCTTCACAGCTGGGAGCACTAAAATCCCAGACATCTTCTGGTATAATGGGTCTGCTCGACATGTTTTCAGGAGGTGCATTTTCTCGGGCTTCTGTTTTTGCGCTTGGTATTATGCCTTATATTTCAGCTTCAATTGTGGTTCAGCTCCTTGGCATTGTTTTCCCATATTTCCAGAAACTGCAGAAAGAAGGAGAGAGCGGCAGAAGGAAACTGAATCAGTATACGAGGTATCTTACAGTTGGTGTCCTGATCCTTCAGGCACCCACATACCTGGTTAACCTTACGGCTCAGCTTCCTCCAACTGCATTTGTTCTTGAAAACGGATTCTTTTTTAAGTTATCATCAGTGATCATCCTGACAGCAGGTACTATGTTCGTGATGTGGCTTGGTGAGAAGATCACTGACAAAGGTATCGGCAACGGGATTTCCCTGATTAT
>JBGPAF010000132.1:0-5497 GCA_041480535.1 Bacteroidia bacterium | reverse complement strand
GTTCATACAACTTAATGTTTTCTTTAATATTTAACCATACTTCAATAAAGTCTCTTTGAATTTCAGAATCAATTATCTGAATGGGAACTATCTTACTCTTTACTTTGCACGTTGTTCAATTCAATAAGGTGCTTACATTAACGAAGAGACAAGTTACATTAATTTCTAATCATTTCAGGTCAGTTTTGTTTAAAAAATATCTTATTTGTCCGATAACGTCTTTACCCGAATTAATTATTATTCTGCACGAGTATCTCACCCATTGGATACCAGCCATTCTCATTTACCCCGGCAATAGCCAGTTTCACCCCTGGTTCATATGAAACCGGCGAAACAATGGCTATTTCAAGTTTATAGGTTCCTGCGGGCATATCATGAGGGATATACAGGATTTCATCATGTACAATATCTCCCGGTAACCAGCCAGGTAAATATGCACAGGTACTCAGGATCTCTGTTCTTTCCGGATTTTTCAGACGCACAACAAATTTGTAGTCTTTATAGATTGGAGCAACTCCCTTGTTTTCCCACCAGGATGTTATAGGCAGCTGGCCCTGAAGTTTTACTATGGACGGGTAAGTAAACCTTCGGAGTACGAACCGGTAGCCCATTTTATTCAGCCATTCGTTAACCAGGGGGCTCCATACTTCAGGTACGGCAGAACTTTTGGCGTTAAAGGAAGAAATGTGCCATTTCAGGGCCTGACCAAAAATATATTCTACCGTATCATTATTGTATTTTTCTTTTTCAAGCCAGCGTAAAAATGTACCACATATTTCCATTGTAACCGGTGCCTTTTTCCAGGCTTCACTCATTCCGCTTTTTACAATATCCCGAGGATAGACATCAGTCATATGGTTCCAGCCCCATTGCGGCCAAAATCCCATGTCTCCAAGGCAATCCAGACGCCAACCCAGGTTACGCATCTGAGGCCCGGTCCCATTATTGCTACCATTGGGCCAATATGCTGCTATCCTTGTGTTTTTAACCAATACTCCGGGGTCAGGTGCATCTCCGTTAAGAGGCTGGAAAGTAAGGCAAGTCTTCTTAAAATTGTCCAGGTATGCGTTTATTAATGCCTGGCGGGTTTGATCAGTAAGTAAATGACTGCCTTCACCTTCGCCCCAATACCCAACAAGTGAGATGTCCAGAGATTCCAGATCGGGATGCCCGTCATAACGTTGTCCCAGCGCCTTTATCATTTCTCCAAAATACCTTACATACCGGTGATCTTCCGGATCAACCCGCCATTTTACTAATATTGAGGGTATTTCTTTCCCTACCATTTTTCTATACCAGAGGGGTACATCAACTTCCGCACTATATGGAGGAATACGAAGCATCAATGTTTGTCCCCGTTCTGCAGCAGTTTTCATGGCTTTGTCAATCAACGACCAGTTATATTGCCCCTGTTCAGGTTCAATGAAGTTCCAGTAAATCCGGAAATAAGCAATACTTGTTTGCGGATAACTTTTGTTGGTAAGGTCTCCATCAAAATCCTGGTACACGATTGGCAATCCTTCTGTCCAGCCCATACCCTCATTCAGATCATCTCCGTTAAACCGTTGGAAGGTTGTAAATCCAATTCCGGGATTGTTTAGAACATCCTGAATTTCTGCCGGTTTCACAACAACAGGTACAGGGGCCTCCTGGGACGAAAGGAAAGGTTGTCCGGTTAATTCCCATAACAAACAGAAAAATAAGTATTTATTGAACATAATATACTAAAGTTTTATTCTGGTGAAAAATTTTCCATTTCTCGAAGATTATTAATATGCTAAAATCGGCGTAACAATGTCTTCCACAGCATTCTGATCGCCTTTAGCAGGTCCATACCAAACACCTCCACCGAAAGTTATGATAAATATCTTTTCAGGATCCCTTGGATCAGGATCCTGAAGGTTAAGTTGCATAAGGGTCATATCAGAGAAAATGATGGCTATATCCTTTTTCCGGTCAAAGAGACTATGAAGATTTGAAGCCGAAACCTGGCCCAAAGCAAAGGTCATGACTTCCGGATTTTTGACAGGAAGGTAAGATGGTTTTCGGGTTTCATTTCCATTCCATGATACAGTGATCTCATCAGTTCCCGTCCAGTTGACCGGTATCCCTCGTGGATCTAACAACCGGGCTGCCACACGTTCGGTTGAAGCCGGAGCTTTCGCAGTGAGAATCATTTCCGAAGATGTGCTGGAGATTATTATATTGTTTTGATTCAATTCAAAAATCCAGGCTGAGCCGGGTTGTGCTGTTTGAACTTCAAGTTGCTGCTCCCCTTTTTTCTTTGCAGTCCAGCCCCTCAAAGGATTCAATCCCTGTGTGCTTTTAACATTAATCTGAATTTCCTTCATCACTAATCCCAGGCTGTCATGTGGCAGGCTGAGGATTCCCAACTCAGGATTAGCCTTGATTGTCCAGCCTGAACTTGATAGAGTAACCTGATCTTTTACCGCTGTCTGATAAACAGAACTGGCCGGGACTAGTCCAATTATAATCGTGTTTAATAATATCGTACAAATGAATATGCAAAATCTTTTCATGATCTTTAGGTTTTTCTATTTAAAAGTTCTGAATTCAAGTCACAAATGAAACTTTTTCAGATGACTATTTTTTCAGGGATTCATAAATCCTGTAAGCAGCTTCAGCCAATTTAAAAGCCTCCAGACGGTCTTCCTGATGGGTGAAGGATGGATTAGTCTGCAACCAATGGATAGTTCCCCTAACATATTTTTGCAGGTAAAGTATAGAAGCTTCCTCTTTTACCCTGGCTCCATCCTTAAGAAAATAAACTGGATTGGTATGGGCAAAAACAGAAAGGCCGCGGGGAAGGATGTGTTGTTTATTGTCCGGGTCATCTGCAACCCGCGCTGCTATCCAGCTGCTCTTATTTAAAACCAGGTCAGTTTCCAAATTCATGGTATATACCCCGTTTACCGGAGGATTATCGGTAGCAAAAATTGTTTTATGCCCAACAATCCATCCGTTTACAATGATTTCCAGAGTGGCGAAAGGTAAAATGGACCGGGCAGTTACTTTAGCATGTACTTTTTGGGTTTCATGGAAATCGATTACTTCTCCGGGATAGTGACCATTAACATCGAAGGCCAACATAGGGCCGTTGGTAATAAATCCCTGGCCCGATTTAATAGCAGCGAGCCAGGCCTTGTATGAAGTATCACCTTTAGTATTGGCATAGTATCGGTTGCTTCCCATAGGGATATCATCAGCCATTTTATCGGTTCCCGCAACAATGGGTAAACGGAAGCCTGCATTGAGATATTGATAATACAGATCCATACCCCGCATAACAGGGAATTCAGCCAGAGGCATTCCCGAGTTTTTCCATGGGCCCCAGTGGCTCGGTAGTTGTGTAGGATCATCATACGTCATAAGCTCTAAGGCATCAATCTTTCCAAGGGCTATTGCAATGGGAGATTCAGCTCCGGGTAAATTGCTGAAATGAGACCAGGCGACCAGGCCCATCTGCCGGTGGGTCTCATCCATTGCATGGGTCATAAGCCAGTGCGAATTATTGTAACTTTCCAGCGTTCCACCAACAATAGGGTAACCCGGGACCATGGAAGAGAGCCCCAGCAGGGTCAGATGACCCATTTGCCAGTCGCGGACTTCCTGAGCTACATAAATGGTATGCCCAGGACTGGATGCCGGATCTATCTGGCCAGTAAACTGTTTGTTCTTAACCGTATCCTCTCCAACCAAAATGTTGAGTACATTTAAATCTTCGGCTTTCATTTGAAGATGGGCCTCCTCTGAAAAGGGAGTATGGATATGAATATCCCCATTCATATATCCTTGTTGCCGCATATCGATCCACCGATGCAGCCTGATGATTTGTTTCTGTGGCCTCTTTTCAAGGGATATTTTTACCGGAAGAGTTTCCGGTCCATGCTGAATTTCCAAGGTGATACCTTGAACGGGGGAAGTAAAGGAAAACGAACCCTCCGTATAACACCAATGTTTTCCAAGGTATTCCACGTGAGTTCTGTTACCATCAATATGGATGGGTTTTCCGCAGAGGTCTGTAACAGACACCCTGGCTGCTAATTGCTCCCCGGATAGATCGTCAATTATTGTAATCTGGTATTGATTGGAATTATCGCAGGAGACAATCACAAAAAAGAGTATGATAACCATAAAATCCAACTTTTTTTTATACTGGTTCATTATTTTAATAACTTTTATTTTATTTATTTTTTGCTGAGGTGAAGGAAAGAAGTTCAGCCAGCTGTTTGCGGTATTCCTCGAACTTATATCCCCGGCTCGACCAGCTTATGTTACTCTGGGATTTCGCTTCCCATAAAGCGGTGGGGACACAGTTGTCAACTATTGATTTAATTTCATTTTCTAATCCTGCCTTCTTTGCTAACCAAAAATATTCATAGTCCTGTGCGCCTCTTCGCCAGTTTTTTGCCCTTATGGAAGATAATGGACCAGAGAGACCCCTGCTTTCATTATAAAAAAGATAATCCACTCCGGGATATAAAAATGTGCCGTCGCCGTTTACCTGATCATTATATGTTAAAGGATTGGAGAAAACATTGATATTTGTCCAATAGTTCACTCCCCAATAAAAATATTGGTCAATATTATATTTCCATACAATCCAGGGCATTACCCTGAATTCAACGGCATCTCCGTCTGTAACTACCGCCCCCATTCCCGGACGCCAACCATTATAAATACCGTATTTGTGTCCCTGAGCTCTTTCAGATGCTACATCTTCTGCAGAGGTATTTTCTGTCACCTCCTGACTGGAAACAGACCAGAAATCTACATATCCTTTTAAAACAGGTTTAATGGTATTGGTAACTAAACAGGGTATTGTTCTGCCAATTCCTGGATTACTATGTGTCCAATCTGCCTGCATCCTGATGGTATCCATAGAACCAGTTCCTAAAGCACCGGCGGGTCCTTTCCAATCCGGTTCGTCAGGAAATAAATATTTATGGTATTCCACGCCAGGGGCATTGCTTTGAAGCCAATTTGTCCATGCGTCAGAGCCTGACCACCAGTCAGCCTTGTTCATATTTGCGACACTTCCTCCATACTCATCCGGGAAACTGCCGCCGTAACCAATTGAGAACGTATTATTTCCAATATTCTCTCCGGGTCCCGCATAGCCATATCCGGTTGTATACAATTCACCTGTCAGATACCTCCTGTGGTAAGCTGCCATATCGTTAAGATTTGAAACTTCCCTGACCAGATTAAACCTGTGACGGTGTGCCAATTGGTGATATTTTGCCTCAATCTGATAATATGTTGAACTACCATAATTTACCCCATGTCGTCTTGCCAGATCCCAGGGTAACAGACCAAACATATTTTTTATATGCGTTGAATCAGAAAGAATAAAATCATAAACTTTTAAGAGTATTGGTATTGTCAAAATTAATTTTCCAGAAACGTTTACTTTAGCATTCCCGTTGTAGTTTCCCTCAGAAGCATCTTTTGGAATATAAATATCCACCCAGAT
>JBGPAF010000131.1:0-5503 GCA_041480535.1 Bacteroidia bacterium | reverse complement strand
TTTCCTGTTCAAAAGTGCCATTACGGAGATTTCTTAGCAGTGAATGTTTTCCGCCGGTCGCTGATCCGATAAAAAGGTCGAGGTAACCGTCGTTATTGTAATCTCCTGCCGCTATAGCACCTGCTCCTTCAAGGCCGCTCAAACCGCTTTCAGCGGCGATATTTTTAAAGACACCCTGACGCTGATTGGAATATAGGGAAGTGCCTGAGTTTTTATTAACTACAATAAAATCAATGTCCTCGTCATCATCAAAATCGCCAAATACTGCATCTGTGCTGATAACTTCACCATTCTGAGGGCCAAGCTTAACTGACTGATCTTCGAATGTTCCGTCTCCATTATTCCTTAGAAATAAGTTAGAATTTGATAATATCTCAAACAAATCAAGATCTCCGTCATGGTCCATGTCAAAGAACAATGCCATTTTTCCTCCGGTCTTACTACCGGCTTTTGCCTTATCGGTGACATCTTCAAATGTCCCTTTGCCGGTATTCCTATACAAAATATCACCGCCTTCCTTCATCACAAAAAGGTCGGGGAAGCCGTCATTATCATAATCAGCAAAAGCAGCAGAGGATTCATTCCCTGAATGTTTTAAACCTGCTTCTTTTGACATATCAGTATATTTCCCCATTTCATTATTGAACAAATAATGTTTATAGGATGAGGATCCGGGATCATAACTGCCAACATAAAGATCAATATCACCATCGCCATCATAATCACATTCTTCAACATGAGCTGAATATTTGAATTCTGTATTTTTACCCTCTTCAGACCGTGGAACAATATCCAGACCGGCTGCAGAAGCTGCATTCGTATACTTAATAATATCCAGAAGGGATACATTTTCTATTTTCCGGGATGATGATGACTGTCTGTCGAAAGTGATAACAGGAAAACCAATCAGAGATCCTCCCGGGCCCTTCAGATCCATAATTCCGGCCTGATAAGGAGAGGTTACCTTAAGATAATTGTGGAAAATAGTAAACTGGATAATTGCATTTTCCTTGTCTTTGCTTCTCAGCAGAGAAATGGTCTTATCATAATATTCAATTGCCTCTTTCGGGAATTCGGGGAACTGTTTCTTTACTATTTCCATCTGTTCCAGTGCTTTATCAAATTCTCCGTCGCGAATCAGGATATCTGTCAGGTTAAGCCTTGGCACCAGATTCTGGGGCGCTTTTTCAACAAGGATGAGGATATAATTTTTGCGCTGTTTACGGGAATCTTCATCCGGCAGAGTTGAATACAACTCGGAAATCTCATATAGTATTTTTATATGATCAGGAGCAAACTCAAGGGCACTTTCAAGCTCTGTAATTGCCTTCTCCCGTTCATTTCCCATCTTGAAGACAGTGGCCAGGATAAGTCTTATATCCGGATCTTTTGGGTCGATCTTGATTGCTTTATTCAGCTCTTTTTCTGCTTCAGGATATTTAGCCATTCTTAAATAGGTCAGCCCGAGATTTGCATATCCAAACTTATCATCCGGCGCAAGATCAATAAACTTCAGGAATTCCTTTTCAGCCTCCTCAAGCTTAAACTCTTCAAGATAGGCCAGTCCAAGGGTTTTAATAGTGACAAGATCCGTCGGTTTTTGTCCGGATTTCTCTCCACTGTTTCTGCATCCCGGTAATAATGAAATGAAGATGGTGGTCAGTAATATGAGGTATCTCTTTTTCATGCCATCAAAATTAGCAAATAAATAGAATATCAATCTGAAGACAAAGGCACTCCATTTTTTGTTTTCATTATTTCGAATTTTCCCAACCGGTTACCTTTATCATCGAAGTGAATTGGTCCGGTGACTCCATTGCAGTGAATATCCTCCAGCGATTTCTGGATCATTTCACGATCGGGACTTCCTGCTTTCCTGATAGCTTCAATAAGTACGCTCATACCGTCGTAGGAGTATGAAGCAACCATACCGGGTATCCTGTTATATATTTTTTGATATTTTTGTCTAAAGGACGTATTTTCCGGACCTGACCAGTTTCCTGACGGAACTGACAGGATATTGTCATAAGCATCTGATTCCTGAGTGGATAATTCATTCTCGTTCAGAAGCATTAAAGATCCGTACAGCGGCAGATTTATTTCTTTCAGCGTGATATGCCGGGTTATTTTTATGGAAGCCTGTGGCGGACAGAATAAAACAATACAGCTAACCTTTGCCTTTTTTATTCCATCTGACAGATCATTCAGATTCAGGCTGTAATCTTCATAATTAAATTGAACAGGATCAGGTTTCCCTGATTTTTTAACTGATTTAAGGAAGCTGGCCAGGGTCATTTTTGAATCATAATCATTGCCTGAAACAACAGCAATTTTATTGAATTTCCTATTGTTGTATATTTCTTTGGTCAGTGATGCAGCCTGCTGATTATCGTTGGGGACACAATTAAAGAACCAGGGTACAAAAGCCTGTGACAGGGTAGGGTCGCTTGTCCATGCTGACACAAAAACCACTATTGATCTTGTTGCGGCCTGCTCTACGGTATGAGCATTCCGGCCATCGTGCGATCCGAGAAGAGCCCAGACCTTCTCTTCGAAGATAAGGTTTACTGCTTCTTTGGAGCCTGTTCCCCACGGGCCCTCCATAGAACGTACAATAAGCTGAAACTGGCGGCCGTTCAGACCTCCCTTTTCATTAGCTTCCCTGATTGCCAGTTCAGCACCATGTACTGCAGCAATGGATCCATTGTCGGGGATTAATAATCCGATTTTTATATTACCGCCCTGGCTGTCAGGAATTTGAGAAACAACTGGATAAGGGCTGGCAAATACCGACATTGCCAGGATCAAACAGACCTGCAATAATAATTTCAATAATCTTATTGAATGATCCCTGTTAACCTTCATAAAGGAGAAGGTTATCGCACTGAAATTTCTCTGCCTACAGCCTGTGCTACTTTCTTCAGATCAATCATCAATCTGGCGAATTCATCAGGACTGAGTGACTGATGACCATCACATAGAGCCTCTTCAGGTTTGTAATGTACCTCCATAATAAGTCCATCAGCTCCGGCCGCAACAGCTGCCTTTGCCATCGGTGGCACCATCCATCTGTGGCCAGTTCCATGACTGGGATCTACAATAACGGGAAGATGACTAAGATGTTTAAGCATTGGAACTGCGCTAAGGTCCAGAGTGTTCCGTGTTGTGGTCTCAAAAGTCCGTATGCCTCTTTCGCACAGGATCACCTGTTCGTTCCCCTGGTTAAGTATATATTCGGCAGCGAGTAAAAACTCCTCTATTGTTGCCATCATGCCGCGTTTCAGCAATATTGGTTTACGGAGCATGCCCACTTCTTTAAGGAGTGGATAGTTTTGCATATTCCTTGAGCCGATCTGCAGTATATCAGCATATCCGGCAACCAGTTCGACCAGCCGGGTATCCATAACTTCGGTTACAATTGGTAATCCGGTTTCCTTCCGGGCTTCCATAAGCAATTTCAATCCTTCCTCTCCAAGTCCCTGAAAGTTGTATGGAGAAGAACGGGGTTTGAAAGCACCTCCTCTCAAAATCACTCCACCACCTGACTTTACTGCTTTTGCAGTTTCCATAAGTTGTTCATGGTTTTCCACCGAACATGGTCCGGCAATTACAACAACTTCAGACGATCCAACTCGTATTCCGCTTACATTCACTACTGTCGGATCAGGTTTTGATTTTCTGTTCGCCTTTACCGGTACAGAACATCCCTCGATAGTTTCCGGATCATCGTAACTGTTTGATTCCATCTTTTTTTCCCTTTCTAATATGAGTATCCTGATTTAGGTTTTTTATATATCACTTCACTCTTCTCCAAAGAAGGAGAAGGTGAAAAATTAAATTTTCCATTATGTACTTCGGCAATGAAAACAGGCCGTATGTTATTCCAGGTTGCATCTAAGGTAACTTTGCCTGTAACACCCTGGTAACCCTGAAAAGTTTTAAGATCTAAAAGTATATCACGGATCAATACACGATTTAATCCGACCTTCTGAATAGCTTCAATAACCATGTTCGTACCGTCATAGGCATGGGCAGCAAATACATCCGGCTCCTGTCCAAACCTTTTTAAATAGCTTGCTTTAAATGCCTTAAGCTTAGGATCATCAGAATCAGGATTATACTGGCAGGTAGTAACTATTCCTTCGGCTAAACTGCCTGCTATGCTGAGAAACTCCGGATTAACCATCCTGTCGGAACCATATACAGGTTGTTTCATTCCAAGTTCACGTATCTGCTTCAGGATCAGAGCAGATTCTTTAGCATTTCCCCAAAGCACTATGGCATCCGGCGAAGTTTTCTTTATGCGTTCCAGCCGTTCTTTAAAATCAGTCTCTCCATCTTTGAACCGCTCTTCAATTATTATCGGGTAGCCAATACGTGTAGCTGAACGGTTAAAATGCAGGATTCCCACTCTGCCGTAACGGTTATTTGCCCTCATTACTGCAACACGCGAATGTTTATCTTTCCTGTAAATACGGTCAACCAGTACATAACCGCTTTGACGGTCATCAGGAATGTTGCGAATTACCCAGGGTATGTTTGTTTCAGTAAATGTGGGATCAGGATCACCCGTGTTCATATTTAGGATCTCCAGTTTTAGAGTCGCCCTGATCGCAATATGCGAGTTGTTATCATCAATTGTGCCAATCCAGGCCCATACTTTTTCATCATCCATTTTCACAAGTTCGTTGGCTGCTGCACCCCAAAGCCCTACATCATTATGTATCATCAATTTATAAGGAATGCCCTTATAACCGCCTTTCTTATTGGCCTCCTCAATAGCCAGCATGGTCCCCTGAAGCATCTGTTTACCCAGGGGCAGGATAACGGAACCTTCCAAAGGTCCAAGGAACCCGATCCTGACCTCCTTCAAATCGGTCGGGGGGAGCTTCTCTCGTCCTGCACCATAAAATTGTAAAGGTGTAAGAAAATGATATTTATAAGCTTTTTGATATTTGTCATAGGCTACCAGTTCATCCGGAATATTGCCGTAGTTTACTTTCTTTTCCTGTCCATATGCGAGTGAAATGGGTATCAGAAGAAGAGAACATATCATAATCATGAACATCGGTTTCATATTTATAAGATTAGTTTATTTTACAAATAGCATAAGTTTCAATTTCCACGAGAAGAGTTTCCCAGCAGAGTCTGGCTTGTATTCCTGTACTGGCAGGCAAAGGATCCAGATTCATCCACCGGAAAAATGAAGTACGGATTTTGTTGAATTCTTCATAATCTCTCTCAATGTCTCTGAGATAATTAGTCGTTCTTACAACATCATGCCAGGTCATCCCTTCAGCCTTCAGCAGGTTTGTAATATTCAGGTAGGTCCTCCACGTCTGGGCTTTGAAATCTCCCAGATGTTCTGCTTTCCCTTCTTCGTTGACGCTGGCAGTACCTGAAATGAGCAATATTTTATATCCTCCGAACTCAAGCCTCAAAGCTCTTGTAAACGATGATGGTTTCTGATAATCATAAGCTTCATTAATAACCTGGGGAGCAT
>JBGPAF010000130.1:0-5522 GCA_041480535.1 Bacteroidia bacterium | reverse complement strand
TATCACCATTTGTCGATTTAACTTCAAAAACACCATCGCCAAGTTCAAGAATTGATATATCAAATGTTCCTCCCCCAAGGTCAAACACTGCGATCTTAAGATCCTGCGATTTTTTATCGAGGCCGTAAGCAAGCGATGCTGCTGTAGGTTCGTTTATAATTCTTTTAACATTAAGCCCGGCAATTTCTCCGGCTTCCTTTGTAGCCTGACGCTGGGAGTCGCTGAAGTAAGCAGGCACTGTAATCACAGCATCTGTAACTTCCTGTCCCAGGTAATCCTCAGCAGTTTTCTTCATCTTCTGAAGTATCATTGCAGAAATCTCCTGCGGGGAATACATTCTGTTGTCGATTTTTACCCTTGGAGTGTTGTTGTCGCCTTTAACGACTGTGAATGTTACACGCTTGATCTCGGTATTTACCTTGTCAAAAGTCTCCCCCATAAAACGTTTAATAGAGTATACTGTTTTCTTTGCATTGGTTACAGCCTGACGCTTGGCAGGATCACCTACCTTACGTTCGCCATTTTCAACAAATGCAACTATTGAAGGTGTAGTTCTCTTACCTTCACTGTTGGGGATGACTACAGGCTCATTCCCTTCCATTACGGCAACGCATGAGTTTGTTGTTCCCAGGTCGATTCCTATTATTTTTCCCATTGTATGATTTTTAAAAAATTTCAATTTATGTCAGTTTAGTATGCAATGATTATGCCATTGCCTGAACACAACTGTTTTATGCAAATATGGCACTACGTTAAATTTCGCTGACGGGTTAATGTGACAAAACGACATGAATGACTTCCGGAAAGTGTCAGGACAAAAAGAACAGCGAAGGAACAATTATTCTCCGTAACAAATTTGTAGCTTTGTCATCTGGATTAAACTTAACTGGTTATGTCTGTTTATAAATCTGTACGTAGGGTTACCACTCATGTACTTAATGAGATGAAACTTAAAGGAGAGAAGATCGCCATGCTGACAGCTTATGATTATTCATTTGCCAGGATAATCGATGAAGCAGAGATTGATGTAATCCTTGTCGGAGATTCTGCTTCGAATGTAATGGCTGGTTATGATACAACTCTGCCAATCACTCTCGACAATATGATTTATCATGCAGCTTCAGTTGTAAGGGGAGTGAAAAGAGCTCTGGTTGTAGTTGATCTTCCTTTCGGAACCTACCAGGGTAACTCCAAGGAAGCTCTGGTTTCATCAATAAGAATAATGAAAGAGACCGGGGCTGCTGCGGTGAAACTTGAAGGAGGTCAGCAGGTAGCTGAATCAATAGAAAGAATTCTTTCAGCAGGAATACCTGTAATGGGACATCTCGGGCTCACACCTCAGTCGATACATAAGTTCGGAACCTATGTGGTCAGGGCAAGAGAAGAAGAAGAGGCACGTCGTCTTATGGAAGATGCAAGACTTCTTGAAAAAATAGGCTGTTTTGCAGTAGTGCTTGAGAAGATACCTGCCAAACTTGCTGAAGAAGTTACCACAACGTTAAAAATACCTGTGATTGGTATCGGGGCAGGTGGTAAAACTGACGGACAGGTACTTGTTCTTCATGATATGCTGGGAATAACGCAGGAATTTTCACCACGGTTTTTAAGAAGGTACCATAACCTTTATGCCGAAATAAAAGGAGCTGTCCAGACTTATATCAGCGATGTCAGGACCCAGTCATTCCCGAACGACAAGGAACAATATTAATCATAACTGCAATGGTTGAAGTATTGTACGAGGATAACCACCTTATTGCGGTTTATAAGAGACCTTCCGATCTGTCGCAAAGTGATAAAACAGGCGATGCCGCCCTCGATTCTGAGGTAAAAAAATACCTTGCTGATAAATACAATAAGCCCGGTGAAGTCTTCCTGGGTGTCGTTCACAGGCTTGACCGGCCAGTAGGAGGGGTGATGCTGTTTGCAAGGACTTCAAAAGCCCTGCAACGCATGAATGAGATTTTCCGAACAAGGGAAGTCAGGAAAACCTATCTGGCTGTTGTTAATGAAAGACCTCCTGATGATGAAGCTGTTCTGACTCATTTTCTTAAAAAGAATGAGAAGCAGAATAAAACATATGTGTATGAAACTGAGGTCAATGGATCAAAAGAAGCATCTCTTTCTTACAGACTGGCAGGGAGATCAGATCGTTATTTCCTGCTCGAGATCGAACTCCATTCCGGCAGACACCATCAGATAAGGGCTCAGCTTTCAAAAATCGGATGTCCTGTAAAAGGTGATCTGAAATACGGTTACCCGCGGTCAAATGAAGACGGGAGCATCTGTCTTTTTGCCAGGAGGCTTGAATTTATCCATCCTGTAAAAAAAGAAAAGGTTTCAATTATTGCACATTTTCCCCAGGGTGATGTGTGGAAACTTTTCAGGAATACTGAAGTATAAAAAGAAAATGAGCCGGAAGTTCCGGACTCATTTTCGGTTGTCATGAAAACACAAACAGAAACTATTTCTTCCTGATTATTTTTGTTTCAGTCTCTTTTATGACTTGTTTTGAAGATGTTTCCCCGTTCTCAACATCGAGTCTCTTTTCAATCTCTTTAACCAGTTCTTTTACTTTTACCTCATCATCTCCCTCAACAGATACAGTAATGCCATTTTTAGCAATTACATATTTTGTTCTGTCAGTATCATTATCAAATTCATCATCGCTTACCCTGATGTCGAATTTATCATCACTGATATCACGTACCACTTTATCATCATTAATGTAGATATACTGACTTTCAGTATTATCACCATCTTTTTCGACGCGCGTAATGACTTTGTACTGTTTGCCGGCTTTCCCGTCATTATCCTTGTCATGATTGGTGATATAGATCACATTGTCACCCTTCACAATTACTGAGTCTGCATTACCGGCATCTGCAAACACCGTATCAATCACGATTTTGGTTCCCTCTTTATCAGCTATTATAACTTTTATCTTATGCTCATTTTTTTTCTCCTGTCCAAAGGCAAATGAAAATGGCAGAAAGCTGATAAATAAAATTGTTAAGATCGTACTGGTTCTCTTCATGGCTTCTAATTATTATGTTATACTGCAAAATTACCCTGCTTTTCTCCGAACAGAGTTAAAATCAGGTTAATTAGAGTTAAGGAAAAGTTAAATCATATCTGCGAAATAGTGTAAAAACTTAAATTTGTACCATGAGCAAAACAAAGTTCATAGGATTGATTTTTATGATGCTGCTGTCGCTTACCGGCATTATCTGGGTGCAGATAGTATGGATAAGGAATGCATTGGAAATAAGGAACGACAGTTTTAACTCAAGAGTTTTTGCCGGTCTTAAGAATGCTGCAAATGCCATTGAATCAAACCGTGAAATGAGTTTTTTCTTTGATGCTCCTTTGATGCCCAATTCTCCCTCAAGTGATGTTTCCAGCTATTTAAGAATCGGCAGTTATTCTTCCAATGATGGCAAGAATTTTAGTTATAGTGTAACAAGTCAGACAGTTACTGGTACTGTTGATTCAAGCGGAAATATAAGGCTAAACGAACCTGTAATAACCAGAACCGATACTACTTTCTATTCTGATTCAGGAACAGCATCGATCACTATTCCCAGGCAGGAGGGTGATTTAACCATTCCTGGAAATAATCAGGGATCAAATTCTGATCCAGCGTCTGACCCTGTTTACAGCAGGGAATTTATTGACTGGGTAAGGAAAAGGGCAAATCAGTTCCAGAATATGAGCGATCAGATGATAGCGGAGGTTTACCAGTGGGAAAAGACCATGGAGCTCAATAAGGATGAGGTTAATTTTGCACTCCGGAGATCGTTCCAATTCTCGGGAATCGAAACTCCTTTTGAATTTGCAGTAATTAAAGACGGGAAAGTACAGGAAGGTACATTCAGGAAGTCAGAGAAAAATGATTTCCTGAAAAGCAATTATAAGGTTCAGCTTTTTCCTGACAATATTATCAGGCAGAACCTTCTGGTTTCAGTGATCTTTCCTGATCGCACTAATTATGTTCTGGGATCGATGGCCTGGCTTCTTGGCGGGTCGTTACTCTTTTCTTTCATAGTCCTGGCAACTTTCGCTTTGAGTCTGTTTTTCATTATTCGGCAGAAAAAGATTTCAGAGATGAAATCCGATTTTCTGAACAATATGACACATGAATTCAAGACCCCTATTGCCACGATTTCCCTGGCGGCTGATACAATTACTAACCCGAAAGTAATTAATGATGAGGCAAGCATCCGGCACTTCATCGGCATGATAAAAAAAGAGAACAGCAGAATGAACAAGAAGGTTGAAACTATTCTCCAGATAGCTTCGCTCGACAAGAAAGAGATAGCTTTTAAATTTGAGAATGTGTCACTGCATTCGGTCATTGAAAGAGCTGCGGATACAATTGAAATCCAGGTGCATCAGAAAAATGGTAAGATTACACTTAATCTTAACGCTTCAGAGCCGGTAATCTATGGCGACAATGAGCATCTGACAAATCTTGTAAATAATTTGCTGGATAATGCACTGAAATATTCGCCGGAATCTCCTGATATTACTGTGGAGACAAAGAACAATGACAAGGGTATCATCTTATCAGTTTCAGACAAAGGGATAGGGATGAGTAAAAGTGTTCAGAGCAAGATATTTGAGAGGTTTTACCGGCAGAGTTCCGGAAATGTGCATGATGTGAAGGGATTTGGTCTCGGGCTCAATTACGTCAGGGCAATAATTGATGCCCATAAAGGTAATGTCATTGTGACAAGCGAACCTGGCAAAGGAAGCAGGTTCGATATTTTCCTGCCTTTTAACTGGGAAAACTGAATAAAAATATGAAATCTGCAAAAATTTATCTTGTTGAGGATGATCTGAGTTTTGGCTCAGTTCTTAAATCATATCTTGAATTAAACGACTATCAGGTTGACTGGGTAGATGATGGGAAATATGCAGTTGAGCATTTCCGGAAGGGTGCTTTTGACATCTGTATTCTTGATGTTATGCTTCCTCATGTCGACGGATTTACAATTGCAGGTGAAATCCGGAAAATTAACAATATGGTCCCGATTATCTTTTTGACGGCAAAGAAACTCAAGGAAGATGTTCTTAAAGGGTATGGCTCAGGCGGCGATGATTATGTTACAAAACCATTTGATACCGAAATTCTGCTTGCCAAGATCAGGGCAATTCTTGCCAGACGAGACTTTCAGACCGGTTCAAAAGATATTTTTGAGATTGGCAAATTCGTATTCAATACAAAGCTCAGGACATTAACCTGTGGTAATGATGAAAAGAAGCTGTCGCCCAAGGAAGGTCAATTGCTCGAGCTTCTGGCAATAAATCCCAACGAACTTATCAGCCGTGAGATGGCATTGAAAAAAATATGGGGAGCAGATGATTATTTTACA
The DNA here is from genome assembly GCA_041480535.1 of Bacteroidia bacterium. Taxonomy (GTDB): domain Bacteria; phylum Bacteroidota; class Bacteroidia; order Bacteroidales; family VadinHA17; genus LD21. The sequence continues at coordinate 147 of JBGPAF010000130.1, read as the reverse complement.
GCCAGGAGTATGGATGTCTATATCACGAAGCTCAGGAAGTTCTTATCAGAAGATCCAAGATTAAATATAAAAAACATTCACGGTGCAGGATTTCAGCTGATTATCAGAGACGATCTACCATGAGACTGTTTCTGCTGAACTGCAATG
>JBGPAF010000129.1:0-5528 GCA_041480535.1 Bacteroidia bacterium | reverse complement strand
TTAGAATTATATCGATATTTACAGACAACTTTAATATTTAATTCCGAATTAATGATTTTAGCTATTAAAAGTGGAAAATTGGAGACGGTGCAATGGTTACATGCAAATAATTGTGTTACTGGGTGGAATCAACAAAATGATCGTTTTATTATGGCGGCTGCTCTCAATGAGCATTCCAAAATTTTATTGTGGTTATCTGAAGTTGGATATTTTATGTCAACAAAAACGATTACCTTAGCCAGCATACAGGGGAATATTCAGAACGTTACGGTCATATTCAGCCGTGGCTTCACCGGTTTGATGCAAAGCTTATTCAGGATATCTATACTAACTTCGGGACCGACCGCAGATACACACTGCAGTTCAGTATTGACTTCCTGAATATGGGCAACCTTTTAAACGATTCATGGGGAACATATTGGTATAATCCGCTTGCAAGCTATGAAAATGTGCGTCCTTTGAGGGTAAACAGTAGAGGCTCTGCTGTTGCAGCTCCGGTTTACACACTGAATGCAAATTCCCTTGACGACTTTGCCAGCAAGACTACCGTCAGTAAATACGTGAATACCACAAGTACCTGGGGTTGTCTTCTTGGGATCAGACTTATTTTTTAATGAGATTTAAATTTATAAACCATTTAAGAGAGGCTGTTAAATATTTAACAGCCTCTCTCTTTATAATCACAAACCTGAAGAATGAAAGTTTTTGTTCATCCTTTTTTAACTTTCAGATAATTAAGTATTTTACCGGGAGGAGGATGTACTTAATAGTTATGAAATTATATAAGTTGCAGATATACAATGAATAACGCTTTAGTTAATAACTCTCCTGCCAAATGTTAATAAACTTAAAAATATTGTCTTGCATTGAGATCTATGCTTGTCTATTTTAGCAATTACCCGCTATAAAAATCAACGGTCGTTTAATCACAACATTATCAGAGGTTAACAGAATTATATTTTAAATATGGGAGAATTATTTGTCCAGGAGTCAGCCGTTACATCCGAAAAAGCTAGTGATGCATCATCATCTGACGACAGAAAAAAGGTGAATGTGAGGGATACTGACAAACAAAAGGAGAAGAGAGCTGAAAAACCCACTTATTCTCATGACGAAGCCGTTAATGCCAGTATAGAGTATTTCAATGGAGATGAACTGGCCGCAAGGGTCTGGGCAAATAAATATGCACTGAAAGACTCCTTCGGCAACCTGTATGAAAAGACCCCTGATGATATGCATCGCAGGCTGGCCAGGGAGATTCACAGAATTGAGCTGAAATACAAAAATCCCCTTCCCGAGGAGCTGATTTATAATGTTCTTAAGGATTTCAGATACATAGTTCCCCAGGGCGGACCAATGACAGGTATCGGTAATGATTATCAGATCGCTTCATTGTCGAATTGCTTTGTCATCGGCAACGAAGGACAGTCCGATTCATATGGCGGAATAATGAAAATTGACCAGGAACAGGTTCAGCTTATGAAACGGCGGGGCGGAGTTGGTCATGACCTGTCGCATATCAGGCCAAAAGGAACGCCGGTTTTGAACAGTGCTCTTACATCCACGGGAGTTGTTCCTTTTATGGAGAGATACTCAAACTCCACACGCGAAGTAGCGCAGGACGGACGGAGGGGAGCTCTGATGCTTTCAATTTCAATCAAGCATCCCGACAGCGGCAAATTTATCGATGCCAAGCTGGAGAGCGGAAAAGTGACAGGGGCAAATGTCTCAGTCAAGCTTACTGATGAGTTCATGAAAGCTGTCGAATCCAAAGGACACTTCAGACAGCAATATCCTATTGTTTCTGATAATCCGAAATTTGTAAAAGATATTGATGCAGTCCAGCTCTGGAGTAAGATCATTCATAATGCATGGAAATCAGCTGAACCCGGAGTACTTTTCTGGGATACGATAATCCGGGAAAGTGTTCCTGATTGCTACTCTGATCTTGGTTACGCCACAGTGTCGACCAATCCGTGCGGAGAAATTCCCCTCTGCCCGTACGACAGCTGCAGATTACTGGCTATCAATCTTTACAGTTATCTTGTCGATCCGTTTACAAAGAAAGCCTCATTCAATTTTGATCTTTATAAAGAACATGTCGGGCTGGCACAACGGATGATGGATGACATAATCGATCTTGAGCTGGAAAAAATTGACTCAATCCTGGCGAAGATTGAAGGCGATCCGGAAATAGATGAACTAAAGAGGGTGGAAAGAAACCTGTGGAAAAACATAAGGAAAAAATCAGGAGAGGGAAGGAGAACAGGGATCGGAATCACAGCAGAAGGTGACATGCTTGCAGGCCTCGGGCTCAGATACGGCAGTGAAGAGGCAACAAATTTTTCAGTTGAAGTTCATAAGACACTTGCCCTCGAAGCATATAAATCATCAACATATCTGGCCAGGGAGAGAGGCCCATTTGCTATATATGATTCAGAGAGAGAAAAAAACAATCCTTTTGTCCTCAGAATGAAAGAGGCTGATCCTGTTATGTACAATAACATGGTGAAATTCGGTCGCCGTAACATAGCCCTTCTTACAATAGCTCCAACCGGAACCACGAGTCTGATGACTCAGACCACTTCAGGGATTGAACCGATTTTTTCAGTATTCTATAAACGCCGCAGGAAAGTCAATCCAAACGACCTGGATGTAACTGTGACATTTAAGGATGAAGTCGGAGATTCATGGGAGGAATTCAATGTATTTCATCACAAATTTGTTGACTGGCTTAAACTGAACGGTTACGATCCGGATAAGGTTACCAATATGAGTGACACGGAAATTGAAACAATAATTGCTAAATCGCCTTATTATAAAGCTACTGCCAATGATGTTGACTGGGTTGCCAAGGTACGTATGCAGGGTGCAATACAAAAATGGGTCGACCACTCAATCAGCAGTACAATAAACCTGCCGGCCGATGTTAAGGAAGAACTGGTCAGCGAACTGTACCTCACAGCTTGGAAATCGGGCTGCAAGGGAGCAACTGTATATCGCGATGGCTCAAGAAACGGAGTTCTGATAGCAGGCAAGAACGAAATCAGGGCCGAGAGGCCAAAACGTCCCAAGGTGCTTGATTGCGACGTTATAAGATTCAATTTCAATGAAGAGAAGTGGGTGGCTTTCGTGGGATTGAAAGATGGCAGGCCATATGAAATTTTCACCGGTCTGGCAGATGAAGAGATTTTCCCGATTCCGAAAACTATCATCAAGGGGAAGATAATAAAAGTCAAAAGTGATGATGGCAAATCCCGCTATGATTTTCAATATACCGACAAATACGGATATAAGAAGAACATTGAGGGTTTGTCCCACATGTTTAAACCAGAATTCTGGAATTATGCTAAACTTATATCCGGTGTCCTGCGGCACGAGATGCCTATCCAGGATGTAGTAAATCTTGTACAGTCTCTTAAGCTGGACAGCGAATCGATAAACAATTGGAAAAACGGCGTTGAACGCGCGCTTAAGAAATATATCCCGAATGGAACAAAGGCAAAGGGCAAATGCGGTGAGTGCGGTTCAGATAACCTGGTTTATGAGGAAGGATGCCTGATCTGCAAAGACTGCGGGTCATCAAAATGCAGCTGATCAATACAGATTAATTATCTGATCACTTTCAGCTCTCTTCCTATTTTTTCAAATGCTGATATAGCTTTATCGAGGTGTTCCATTTCATGGCCGGCTGAAAGCTGAACCCTTATCCTTGCCTGGCCTTTTGGTACAACCGGGTAATAAAAACCAGTAACATAAATACCTTCTTCCAGAAGCTTTGCAGCAAAATCCTGGGAGAGCTTGGCATCATAAAGCATTACCGCACAGATTGCGGACCGGGTTGGTTTGATATCAAAACCAAGACTCTTCATTTTTGCAATAAAGTATTCTGAATTACGGTGAAGCTTATCCTGCAGTTCATTGGTTTCAGTCATCATGTCAACCATCCTTATTCCTGCTGCAGCGACCATCGGTGGTATCGAATTTGAAAAGAGGTACGGCCGCGATCGCTGCCTGAGAAGCCCGATAATCTCCTTTCTCCCTGTGGTAAAGCCTCCGATGGCTCCTCCGAATGCCTTTCCAAGTGTTCCTGTAATAATCTCCACCTTTCCTTTAAGATCGTAGAGCTCTGTAACACCCCTGCCTGTTTCTCCCACTACACCGGCAGAGTGCGACTCATCAACCATAACCATCGCATTATACTTTTCTGCCAGTGAGACTATCCTGTCAAGGGGAGCTACATTCCCGTCCATCGAAAAAACACCGTCAGTAACTATAAGACGGAATCTTTGTTCCTGAGAAAGCTGAAGCTGTTTCTCCAGATCTTCCATATCGGCATTATTGTACCTGTAGCGCTGAGCTTTGCAGAGACGGACACCATCAATAATTGAGGCATGGTTAAGCGCATCAGAGATGATAGCATCCTGCTCTGTCAGAAGAGGTTCAAAAACTCCGCCATTGGCGTCAAAACATGCAGCATAAAGTATTGTATCCTCAGTACCGAAAAACTTAGCGATTTTTCTTTCAAGCTCTTTGTGAAGATCAGTGGTTCCGCATATAAACCTTACGGAAGACATACCATAACCATGATCATCGAGGGAAGCTTTTGCTGCTTCAATAAGCTTTTTGTTATTTGATAATCCCAGATAGTTGTTGGCACAGAAATTCAATACCTTCTGCCCTGTATCCAGCTTTATTTCTGCACCCTGAGGTGAGACTATTATTCTTTCATTTTTATACAAACCGGCTTCTTTAATCTCAGATAATATCTGATCGAGATGTTTTTGATAATCAGTATACATAATATTTACATTTTAATCCCAGTTAAGAATCACTTTGCCGCAATTTGTACTTTCCATTGCATCAAAACCCTTCTGGAAATCATCGATATTGAAGCGGTGGGTTATGACGGGGTTCAGATTGATGCCGCCAATGATCATCTGCTCCATCTTATACCATGTTTCCCACATTTCCCTTCCGTAAATGCCCTTCAATGTTATTGCTTTAAAAATAATATCACTCCATGGCACCTCAAAATTGGATGGCAAAATTCCGAGCAGTGAAATGCTTGATCCGTTATACATATTGCTTATCATTTCAATGAAAGCTTTCGGCGATCCCGACATTTCGAGCCCAATATCGAATCCTCTCATACCCAGTTTCTTCACTGCATCAGAAATTTTCTCACCCTTCGATGGATTTACGGTCAGGGTTGCTCCCATTTTTTTTGCTATATCAAGGCGGTAGTCGCTCAGGTCGCTGGCAACAATAAATCTTGCACCAGCATATTTGGCTATTGCTACTGCCATGCCGCCTATCAGCCCGGCGCCTGTTACAAGCACATCCTCTCCCAGCAGAGGGAATGACAATGCAGTATGAGTTGCGTTCCCGAACGGGTCCATTATTGCAGCCCATTCATCAGGGATCCTTGGGTCAAGGGGCACAATGTTCACAGAAGGGATCTTAACATACTCCGCAAATGACCCGTCTACATTTACTCCGATCCCGATACTGTTCTCACATACATG
>JBGPAF010000128.1:0-5571 GCA_041480535.1 Bacteroidia bacterium | reverse complement strand
GATAGAAAAAGAGTTTAATTCCCTGCTTCTTACATTCATCAGCGAGCATCCTGAGAACATCTTTCCCATAAGGAGTCCGGTCAACTATGTCCCAGTCAGTAAGTTTAGAACCCCACATGGCAAAGCCATCATGATGCTTGCTGGTGATAGTGATATACTTCATCCCGGCGGCTTTTGCAAGAGCAACCCATTCTTTTGGGTCATAACTTACCGGATTGAAGAATGCAGGCAGTTTCTGATAAGTCAGCTTGTCAATTCTCTGGTTGTTCATCACCCATTCACCATTGCCCAGTACACTGTAAACACCCCAGTGGATGAACATACCGAATTTGGAATCCTGGAACCACTCGCGGGCTTTCAGGTTTTCAGGTGCGGGAGTGTAAGCAACCTGGCCATTTGCACTTAATCCAAAAAGGAATAGTGCACTAAAAAGATAATTACGGAGCATATATCTTATTTTTTTGGTTTGAATTTTTCTGAAACAAGTTCCGGCCATTTCAGGTCGAGCCCTTCGAGTGTTTTAAGAACCACATCGGCGATATAGTAAAGCTTTTGCCAGTTCTTATCGGATGGAACTATATGCCATGGAACTACATCACATGCGTTTATGATCTTTTCATAAACAGCAAGGTACTCTTCGAATTTTTCACGGGTATCCCAATCACTGTCTTTATGTTTCCAGTGTTTTTCCTTCAGCTCAACCCGTTCCATAAGCCTTTCTTTCTGAACTTCTTTTGAGACATTCATAAAGAATTTCAGGACTACAGTATCATTGGTTTCAACCAGTTTTTCGAAATCATTAATAACCTTATAACGCTTTTCAATGATTTCAGCAGGGATGTATTTTTCGACAGATGGTACCAGGATATCTTCGTAATGTGACCTGATAAAGATCTTCATTTCCCCTTTGCGCGGAACCACATTGTGAACCCTCCAAAGAAAATCATGAGCATATTCATCTTCAGTCGGTTTCCTAAAATAGTGAATTTTAATACCAAGGGGATTGCAGTATTTCAGGAGTCCTTTTGTGACTCCGTCTTTCCCTGAAGCATCAGTTCCCTGAAGCACCAAAAGTAAACTGAATTTATTCTGGGCATACATCTTGTTTTGAAGCATCCCGATTTTCTCCAGCATCTTTTTGGTCTTTTCTTCAGTTTTTTCTCTGTCCCATTCTTTATTGAATGTCGGGTAATCAGCGATCTTGATTTTCATAACTATAGTTATTTTAGAACTTTATCTAAAGCATTAAGAATGGGTTGTGCTGAGATTTTTGCACCAACAGCCCCCATCATCCATTGCTGAGGTGTAAGCCGTCCCTGTTTGAACATACGGTCAATTTCGTCAGTTAGTTTTTTCCCCTTGAGAAATTCTTCAATCTGGAACTGGACAATATGCCCGTAAGAGTAATTCGGAAGGTAAAGCGGAACTTCAACCATGTGAGAATAGATTGCAAGTATCGGCGAATCCTTTATTCCTATCACTGGTGCAAAATACTTGTTCCATGTATCGACAGCGAACTTTATCATGCTCTCCTTCAATTGTGAAGCCGTAGCGTCCGGATTCTCATACAGCCACTTCCAGGATTTCATTTCAACCATTCCCACACCCATTATCTCCATCAGCGACCATGCAGCATTCAGTGTCTCCATTTTATCTTTATCAGGATTGTTACCCTTCATGTCAAGGAGCATAAGATTGCGGCTTTGAAAAACAAAGGCTAAAGCTTCAGTAATTGCAGTGTTTGGCACACCTGACATCATATAATTGTCGACATCATATAAAGAAATAGTCTGTTCTACATTATGACCGAATTCATGTACGGCAATTTCATATCCTTTGTAGTCCATTCCTTTTTCTGAAATTCGTGTTCGAAGGTGAGCAAGAGAACCTTTCATAGCTGCTCCTGCAGCATGTCCTGAACCCCTTGCCGGATCTACTACGATCTTGTCGGAAAGATATTTCGCTCTTTCAGGGCTCCAGCCAAGCTTTTTAAGCATTACAGGCATCTGAGCCTTGAAAGCTTCAGGATTGGGGTAAAGTGATGACGTTTTAGAAGTAAGCTGGTCCTCGGGAATAGTGCTTCGGGTTTTAAAACCGTCGTACCAGATATCGTATGGTTTCAGATTGCGTCCCAGCCTCTCTTTTATCAATGCGCCAAGCTTTACAAGCTGGGGGGAACTCATGTATGAATCGAAGAGAGCTTCCACCTCTTCCTGGGAGATTTCCATCTCAGCAGAGAACTTGCGCAAAATTGCAGTGTTCATTTCAGGATTGTAAGGATCAATATCTTTCATTGCCCTGAAGATATTTGCAATATGTTCATAGCGTGTATCCGGTTCAGCAGCAGCTTCAACCTGAGAACCGCTTTTTGTTACCTTGTTGGAAAAAGGAGCCCATTCATATTCAGGATTATTGATAATGACCTTAGGTATGTCCTGATTTATAATGTGTTCCATGACTTTATAGATCATTTCCTGCTTCTCCATGCCTTTTTCCCCTCCTGAATAATTGGCTTTCAGCTCATCACGAAGATTCCAGTGGGACAATAATACCATGTCATCGGGGAACAACTGCCGTCCGTCATCGGTACGCAGATGCCCCATGCAGATATTATATTCGGCAATATACATTTCTGCATTCCCGACAGCTGTATTAAGAGCCTGGTTCAGTCCTGCAGGCACTCTCGATACAAAGTAATCACCAAGCCTTGCCATTGCCCATTCTTCACGGCTCCAGCCCGGGCCCTCTTTTTCTTTCTCTTCGAGAGTATAATAGGGGAAATTGAGTGCAACGAAAAAGGCTATTTTATTTTCGTAGAAATCGTCTGAAAGGTGAGAGCTGACTGAATAGGTTCCGAACATACGGTCAATTTCATCTATTTCTCCTGTAGCTTCATCGAGATTCTTTTTCAGATCGAGTGTTATCTCATTATAGTTACCGGTCAGGGATTCGAAATAATCGCATATTTTTTTGAATACAGCTTCACGTTTTTGCGGATCACCGGCATAATTGTTCTTTACAAACGCAGAAAAATCAGAGGTTGTTCCATCTTCTGCTCTCCAGAGGGAGGCAGCATGTTTGACGCCTTTTTCAAGAAGCGCCATATCGGCAGAAGGGAATACTGTTTTGACGCTATCAATTACTGCATTAATTGTAATTTCATTAATAAATGCAGAATCAGTAACTGCCTCCTTTTTGGTTTGAGGTGATGAACAGGCAGTTGCCAGGATCAGGATCAGGTATAGTGATTTTTTCATATAGAGAAATCTTAATTTTTACTCTTTTATAATCCACTCCCAGCCCTGCAGGCTGGCTCCTTAATTTAACCTAGCCAAATTATTCTACAAATTGTTTTGCATAATATTTCGCAGTCAGCTTTTCACCGGTCGATTTTTCGATCATATCATTCCAGTAATATCTAGTGCCGGGCATAAACACTTTCTCTTTCAGGTAATCACCAACGACTTTGTCACCAACAAACGATTGATTGGCACTGACATTGGTTGTAATATAATAATACCACTGAGAAGCCAGAAGTTCTCCAAGCAGGTAATTGTGATAGTAACAGGGGTAGAGTGCAATATGGATCTTTGTTGCCCAGTCAGGCATATTGCGGCCTTCCGGCTTAGCAAGAAGCTGGTATTTTTCAACCATGCTCCACCACAGCTGGTTAAGATCCTGATCGGGATTCTCATACATTGATTTTTCAAACCGGTACATCACCTGAGCCCACCTGCTGAAGACAAGCATCTGAAGACGGAGTGCGTTTTTGCTAACAGGCAATATTTTTACACTCTCATTTTTGTCGATAATACCCATTTCATTCATCCACATTGGATCAGTTGCGAACCTGCCAAAAAGGTTTGCAATTGCTTCCGTTGTAAATGAATGTGCAGCATCCCTCAATGTGAACGGGAGATTTCTGTCGGTATAGTAGGAATAGACTCCATGACCAAGCTCATGAAGCATGGTGTTCATCCAGTATGAGTCGGGCTTTACATTGTCAAGTGTCCTGACGTCGCCAGAACGATCAATGTCGGTGCTGAATGCATGCTGGTTTTTCCCTGGTTTCTCATACAGGTCACTTTTTGCGATGATGGCATCCACGTTCAGTCCGATCCCGTCGTAAAATGCTGCTGCAAGCTTAACCGGATCCTGGTTTTCATAGTATTTGTTAAAATCAACAGGATATATTTCAGGAGCCTCCTGGAAATACCTGTTCTGGTAATGCCATGGCCTCAGATCGGAAGTTTTGATATTATACTTTTTGGCAAAGTAGGTATCAATGTCATTCTTCAGTTGTGCAAAATTGTCCCTTGTCATATTATCGAGTTCGTCAAAGATGGCAGTGACCTCTGCCGGATCCTGGCCAGATAATTTAAGACTCATTTCATGGTAGTTGCCGAAACCAATCTTTTGAGCGATCAAATTGCGGTGCTTTACCAACCTGATTATATCATCAGCTACAACAGGTCCTATCATTTTATGCCCTTCCCAGGCAGCCTGAAGATCTTTGCTGCTGGTTGAGTTCCTCAATATTTCCTCAATCTGATTATCTGACAACTCTTTGCCATTCAGGTTAGCCCTGAAATTAGAGTACTTCTTGCTGATATCAGTCTCCATTTTGATCTGTTCTTCCAGAAGGGCCGGATCTACCTGTCCGCCCATGTAGGCATCGTACAGAAGATCGAGCTGACGGGCAAGAAGAGAATCTTTGATTGATTCTGATTCCTTAAGCTCCTTCAGTTCTGCAAAAGCTGCACTGTCTGTATATACCTTAGACAGTTCAAACGATGCTTTTTCGCTTCTGGCATAATCCTCATCAGTTCCTGTAATATTGGCATTCCATGATGCCAGATTTGACTCTTTAGACAGAGGTATTATTTTAGCCTCATAATCGGCAACGAACTTTTTCATCCGGTTCTCCATTTTTTCCTGCTTTGATGTGCATGACAATAAGAATGAAACAGTCATAATGCACGTGACCAACAAATTAATTCTTTTCATAAGTTTCTGTTTGATTTATACAAAGATAGTCTGTTTTTTATTCAAGAGAACCTGTAACCTTTTCAACTTCTTGCAGAATTTCACATGATTTTACGAGTTCCTTCATTTTTGTGTGATCTGGATACAATGGCCGGTCAATATCAAGAAATTCAACATATTTCCTGATTATGTCCTTGGCTTTCTGAACTCCTGTACCGAATTTATATTCTTCTTTCCTGAAATCCAGCGCCTGTGCTGCAGCCATGAATTCTATGCCCAGAATTCCGTAGGCACAATCGAGTATCTGATTATTTTTAATAGATGTATTCATACCCATCGATACAAAATCTTCCTGGTCGGCTGCTGCAGGTATCGATTGTATTGAAGCTGGCGCTGACAGAATTCTTTGTTCGACGATCAGGGTATCAGCGGTATACTGGCTCAGCATCATCCCTGAAAACATTCCGGCACCTCTGGTAAGAAAATCAGGCAATCCGACACTCAGAGCCTTGTTGTTGAGCCGGTTCATCCTTCTTTCCGATATTACGCTTACCATTGTAATACATGCTCCTGCCATATCCATCG
>JBGPAF010000127.1:0-5586 GCA_041480535.1 Bacteroidia bacterium | reverse complement strand
AAATACTTGAAATTATTCGACAAAACTTATCCCCGTTTCTGATCCTACCTTCCGGATATATTCAGCGGCAAGAGCATAATCTTCCTGTTTATCAAGGTGCTCCATCATCATGGGAATATCCTTAAGCTTACTCATTTCCTGAAGAAAGACCGCATAATCAAGAGAACCTGATCCGGGCCTCCGCTCCTCCAGATGTACTGTCAGCTCCGGAATTATGGTAATGTCCTTTGCATGAACTGATTTAATATACTGTCCAAGTTTGGAGAAACACTCCTTTAGAAATGCTCCATTATTAAAATACTTCTGCGGACTTGAGATCATATTCACCGGATCGAGATGGACAGCAAAACGGTCACGACCTATTGCATTATACAGTTCAAGATAGGTATCAGGGGAATCAGGAAGCATATAAGGCATAGGTTCAAGGGAATAAAATGTATTTTTTGGCTTAACCTGGTCAATTATAAATCTGACATTTTCAACAATCTGATCAAAAGTCTCCCTGGAATAGTTTCCCGGATAAGGGCCATCCCATATTTCACCTTTTGCACCGGATATATTGACACAGCAGCCGGCTCCTATCTCGTCGGCCAGTTGTAATGAAACAACATTCTTTTCAATCGCCTTTTTTCTGGCAGTCTCATCCGGATCAAACATATTGTTCCAGACTCCAACTTCAGCTATTATTATGTTATTCTTCTTTGCCTCTGAGCTGAAAGATCTAATCAGTTCAGGAGGAGCTCCCGGCTGAACCGGACAATTTACAGCACCATATCTAAGTGATTTGACGGCTTTTACCCACTGTGACGGGTCGTCATATCTGCCCGGGACCGGACCTCCCAGCCTGACAGGGTTCCCTGCAGTTCTGCCCGTACCGCCTTTTAACACAGAAGGGAGAACTGTAAATCCTGCCGTAACAATAGCGGATTTTTCTATAAAATGACGTCTGCTTAAATTATTTTTCATGATTGAATAAACTGATTAATAATACCTTCCAATTAACTTGCTGTCGACGATCAGCTTTTTTACTTCAAGAGGATCGATCATATCCTGTTTTTTATAAAGCACCGTACCTCCTGGTTCGATAATAATGGTAAAAGGCAGGGCACCCTGCCATTCATTACCTGCTGCTTCAATCAACTTATATACATCATCATCATTAAAAATATAATTCTTATTGGAAGCTTCCTGTTTTCTGAGAAAATTCAGGGCGTCTGTTTTTCTTGCCTGTTTGTCAGCACTTACAGATATAAACTCGAAGGAACGCCCGCGATACATCCTGTCAATGATAACCAGATCGGGAAATTCGGTAATGCACGGACCGCACCAGGTTGCCCAGAAATTAATAAGCCTGACCTTACCTGAAGAAGAATTTTTTATCAGTTCCTTTATTCCCTGGACATCAATCTCTTCAAGTGTCACAGGTAATTCAGACCATTGCTTGTACAGTTTCTGAGTATAATCGCTCTTCCATGACCACTTGACAGAGCAGCCAAATACCTTGGTGACAGGATTTTTGACCGGCTGCCCTGCAAGTACGGCATCAATTGCACCTCTTAAGTCCTCTCCTTTCCCGGTTCCAGGCTTTTCGGATCCATCGACCCGTCCGGCATATTTCAGAATCCGGTTACTGTCAAAAACAAAACAGTGTGGTGTTGCAACCGGACCATAAGCAAGGGCGCTCTTCTGGTCATTACCATCGTACAGGTAAGGAAAAGGGAACTTTTTATCAGCGGCTCGCTGTTTCATCTCCTCATAACTGTCACCCATATCGGAATAACCCATTTCAGAATAATTCAAAGCTTCAGGGGAGTTGGGTGAAATCATCACAAGATCAACCCCCTTTGGCTTATAATCATTTGCAATCGTAATGATGCGGTCCTCATAAGCCTGTGCTGTAGGACAATGATTACAGCTGAATATTATGACGAGCACTTTTGCTTCGTTGAAATCCTGCAAAGCATGCTTCCTGCCATCGACTCCCAAAAGATTGAAATCGGGTGCTTTTGAACCCGGTTCAAGGGTTTTTGGTTCAGGATGGGTTGTCTGGGAAAATACTCCGGCAGAACACACCATGATCAGCAGGAAAATAAATGATGGCATTAAGATTTTTTTCATGTCACTCAACGGGTTTGTTTTATAAATATTAAAATTAGATATAATCGTTGACAAAGGGAAAAGAATTCGATACCAGAGTTAGAATCTTTCATTTATAACAAAAAAATCCCGGGCAAAGGCCCGGGATTTTATAGGTTTAAAGCTTATGATTAATTCATATAAAATCTATGTTCATACGAAAATCCGTTTTCACGTAACCACCTGCGCAATGCTTTGGCGATCTTTCTTCTTCTTATTACAATTGTTCCTGTCTCGGCTGATGAAATCTCATAAAGTGTTTTCATAATTGTGGGATTATATGTTCGAAGTAAAGATAAGGGTTAAAGATGCTGCTGTCAAGTCGCAAATGTCCATTTAGTGGGAAAATAAGATCATCCCATATGCCGTTAGTCAAGTAAAAAAGGTAGATAGTAAACAGGTTAAACAGGGTTGGTAAGTAAAAGGGTATTGTTCGTCAAAAAGTGCCTGAAATTTATCGGAAATATGTATTATGAGCTGTTTCCCAAGCTAACTTTCAACCTATACCATTGATTATATGAACAATACGAATCAAGACAGGTTTAAATTATGAAAAGCAGTGATTTTGACAAACTGTTCAATTGATAGGATAAAATTATATCAGATCCTTTAATATTCTCAGCTTGCACAGGATATTATAATATAAAAAAGCCCAGGAATACCTTAATCTGCTCTCAAAGGTACCGCAGAAATTTGTTCTCCCTGTGTGCTGCTTTGTAGTTCCCATACCATTTGCAGAGCGGATATAACAGAACCACCACGATCAGCCAGATCAGGTAAACTGCCCAAAGCTCTATACCTGAACCAGCTCCTGCACGACCATATTGAAATGCTTCAAATGACAAATCCGACCAACGGAAACCCTGCAGAAACATTACAACTATCATCAGGGAATGAATAAGATACAAATGGATAAGGAAGTAAAAAAACGGGACCCTGCCATAGACACCTACAGTGCTTATGAATTTGTTGTTCAAACCGTCGGGAATGTAAAATATCAGAAACATTACTCCAAGTGTCATCAGCGAAAACAGGAGCGATGGCGGATATTTTGATACATTAATGAATGAAAGAAATGTAAACAGACCGTCTTTCTGTACTGACCATAGAGACTGATCCCCATAAAAATTCACAAAACGTAAAAAGGCAAATAAAATTAAGGCAGACAAACCGATATTGAGGAAGATCTTCTTTCTTTTTTCTGCGGGCAATTCAAATAAGCGTCCTGCGGCAAAACCGGTAAGCATAATGCCGAACCACGGTATGAAAGGATATGAAATAACAAAAGTGAACCGTGAAGAGAACTGGTATAAATTGAAATTGATAAGCGGAGATAAAACCTGCTTAATGACCGGTTGATTTTCAAATTGTATTCCGGACAAGAAATTATGTCCGAAAATGATCACCAGTCCGATTATTCCAATAACCCTTGCGGGCAGTTTGAGAAGGATGGAGAGGATAACAAATCCAAATCCTATTGCCGCAATTACTTCGAAAAGCAAAATACTGATATGCAGATCGAACCAGATGGCAAAATTAATAACAGTAATTTCCATAATTATCAGCCAGATACCCCTTGAGATCAAAAAACGTCTGGTGTATGCAAGGTTATTCCTGTTCTTCATAGATATGAAAGCTGAAGTACCTGACAGAAATACAAAAACAGGAGCGCAGAAATGGGTTATCCAGCGGGTGAAGAAAAGTAGTGGTGTAGTTGTTGCAAGATTCAGGGGATCCTGCGTGAGCGAGTCAATATGCATAAAGTCGCGTGTGTGATCAAGCGCCATAATGATCATTACCAGGCCACGTACAAAATCTATTGATTCGATACGCTTCAGGTTACTATTGAAATTCTCCGTGTATACAGGGATTTTATCCATGCCTATTCTGCTTCCCAAATGGCAACAACAAGGGTGAATACAGGAAGCAATATTGCGCCGTAAACCGGATTGTACCAGCTGCACAATGCAAACGGTCCGCCCAGGGCGAAAGCCCATACAATAAAGGAAAGCAGGGATATGATATGCTGCTGAAGCTTTAGGACCTTTTGAACCCTCCATAAATAGAGCGGAGTAAGGATGCAGAAGACTACAAATAACAACCATTGAAATACCTTTATTTCCCCGGCATCTGTTAATTGTTTCACAACTCCAAGCACAAATATGTAACCGGCGACAAGTTCGGCAGGAATATACTTGAAGAGTCTGTCGAAATAACCGTCTTCGGTTGCAGGATATGTTGTCCCGGCCGGAAGCTTACCGGTTGTACCTGACTGGTTGTTTTTCTGAATGTCCCTGGATGTTATTACTTCTCGTGCCATGGTGTCGTTGTTTAATTGTCCTGCGGTCTTGTGGTCGTGGGGTCTTGCGGTCGTTATAATTAATTGAATATCAAACTATTGCTTTGGATTTGGATTTTGTTTTGCGGGTCAGACGTTTAGATTTTAATTCAAGAGCTCTTTTCACTGCTTTTTCGGCATTCACTCTGCCATATCCATAGTAATTGCTGTGCCCCTTTGAATCATATTTCCCGCCGGATTTGTCAATCTTGTCTGAAGTCTCTTTAATTATTTCTCTCACCTGAAGCCATGTAAGTTCAGGGTCAGCTGAAAGTATCAGCGCAGCAGTTCCTGCAACACCAGGGCACGAGCTTGATGTCCCGCCAAAATCATTTGTGTAATCACCATCCGGATTATAACCGGCTTTCCCAAGACGGTCAGTAGTATAGATACCTTTAGTAAGAGGTTCCGGGTGGTTAAATGGAGAGTAACCGAAATCGCTGCTAGGGAAAGTGCACCAGACATTTTTCCCGTAATCGCTGTAAATGCATCTCTTGCCGGTGTCGTTGCAGGCTGATACTGCCATCACCTTCTCATAGCTTGCATAACCGTCGTAACTGCAGTCTTCATTTCCATTGCCGGCTGCAAATGTAATTATGCAGCCTTTGCCTCCACGTCCCTGAGTGACAGCATAATCCATTGCCAGACGGGTGCTGTCGGGTAAGCCCACTTCAGCGAAATGGACAGGGTCATCTGGATCGCTCCAGTTTCCGTCTTCTGGTCCCCAGCTACATGATATAATATCAGCGCCATGATCGGCAGCCCATTTGAATGCAGCTGCTTCTTCCATTGAACCGAGGTTTGAGCTAAGCCTTACCGGCATAAGGATGGACGATGGTGCAACACCTGACGCTTTTATTCCTGCGGTAGTTGCAACTCCAGCGCAGGCAGTGCCGTGATTGTTGTAACTGTTTTTAGGGCGGGGGTCATTGGTGTTTGAGGATATATCCCTCGGATGGACAACCTTGCCCGACTGACTGAACTCCGGATGATCAATATCAAATCCATCATCAATCAAAGTAATAATTATGTCTGCGCCTGTCGATAATTTATGGGCACGGTCAGCCTTAACACCTGCATTAACATAAACGCCGTTAATAGTTGTGGCCTTT
>JBGPAF010000126.1:0-5599 GCA_041480535.1 Bacteroidia bacterium | reverse complement strand
TACCTCCTCCTGCTGGCCGGTATGGTATTGAAAAACTGAATTCAGAGCCAACTCCTTTTTCAGACTGTACAAAAATTTTCCCTCCCATTCTCTCAATAACCTCTTTAGCTAGTGTAAGTCCGACGCCGAGACCTTCAAAAGGACGATGATGGCCGTCTATTTCCTGACGGAATTCCTCAAAAATATGATCAAGGTTTTCTTTATTTATGCCTATTCCTGTATCTTTTATCCTGAACACAAGGCTTTCGTTTTCCCTTGCATAGGAAAGCCTGACCGAACCTTCGAGAGTAAATTTCACAGCATTGTCCATAAGGTGGTTCAGCACCCTTTTAAGCCAGATCCTGTCGGTAAAAATAAGGTCGCCGTTCTCCTCAAGCATATTCATTACATTGATAATTATCGACTTCTCATTCCGTTTAACGATTTTTCTGGCATCCTCCACAATCTCATTCACGATACTGTTAACTGAGGCTTCTTCATATGTAATTTCAATCTGTGAACTCTCAAGCCGTGACAGATCTATAATATCCCCTATAATCTGCAGGAGCTTTTCGCTGTTATGGTTTATGTGTTCAATGTATTCTTCTTTTACTTCATTTGTAAGATCATTTGCAAGTAAAAGGTTTGCGAAACCTACAACACTGTTAAGAGGTGTTCTTATCTCATGGGAGATATTTGCAAGAAAACTTGATTTGAGCCTGTTACTTGCTTCAGCTTCCACCTTTGCTTTTATCAGGTCCTCATGAACTTTTTTAAGTGATGTAATATCTCTTGAAATGGTTAGTGCACCGATTATCTCGTTGTTTTCATTTTTTACCGTTACTGACCGGGTAGAAAGATTTACATAATGGCCATCTTTATTCCTAAGCCTTAGCTCGGTCTCGAAAAATCCCTTTGTCTGCAGAGCCACAGTCCTGTTCTTTTCATACTCTGTATCCTCATTATGTATAAGCTCAACGGCATTGAGTTTGTCATATTCTTCTTTATCGAAACCAATCATGGAATAAAAAGCCGAGTTTGCATATTTCAGATTCCAGTCCCTGTCATAAAATGAGATACCATCGTCAGCTGACTGGACCAGCATTCTATAGAACATCTCAGAATATGAGTATTCACGGGTTATTGCTTCTTTCTGAATTGACAGGTCCTTATTCGTTTTTTGAAGATCAGAATTAATATCTTCGATCTGTTTGTTTCTTTCCCTTAACTCCCGGTTTGCACTTCTAAGTTTGGCTGAAAAGATTAATATCAGTATGCACATAATTATTACAGCGCCAATCAGCGTAAGAATAAAAGAAAGCCTGGAAATGGATAACATGGAAGCGGATCCCTTAAAATCTGAAATAAAGTTTGTTAAGCCTGAGGCATATGCCTGCGGCGAGAAAGGCATCAATATTATTGTACCAGACGTAAATAGCATAAACCGGCGGGATACCCTCGTTCCAATACCCCAGAAACGCCTTTCCATGAAACTACAACTTTGATTCAAAACCCTAATTAACTTTCAATCTTCGAATATCTGACAAATATAAAAATTCGCCTTTTACGTGCTTTCAATAAATGAACAATTTATTGCACAAAATGTACTAAATTGCAAACAAATGAAATGAAAAGATGGAAAGAGGTAAAAATCTGTTTTCAGGAGGACGGAAATACAAAAATGATGAAATTACAGTTTACTGGAAACCCGATGCCTGCGTACATGCATCCTACTGCTACCGGGAGCTTATAGAAGTATTCGATCCTGGCAGAAGACCTTGGGTAGATATGAATGGAGCTTCGACAGACAGAATTATTGAGGTAGTCAACCTGTGTCCGACCGAAGCACTTACCTGGAAGTGGAATGATGAAAATAAGAACAGGGATATAAGCATTGACCAGACAAATCATGTACTGTTCAGGAGGCCAGAACTTCTGGAGTCAACAGAGCAGGAAAATCCTGAAAATCCGGTTTCAGTAAAAATAATGATGGACGGTCCGATAGTTGTAAAAGGCGATTTTACATTTCAGTACAGCGGGAATACGAAAGAGATGAGGGATGGAATAATATCACTATGCCGGTGCGGAGCCAGCAATCATTTACCTTTTTGCGACGGGACACACAGAAAAATAGATTTTGAAGATAAATAAAAACTCAATGGAGACAAACGATAATAAAATGGCCTCTGCAATAGTAGAGGTAATAGATGGCGGTCCATTGAAAATTACAGGACAGATCATTTTAAAAGACCAGAAAAAAGATATTATTGAGAGCCCTGTTGAAGTTTACCTGTGCAGGTGCGGCCGTTCATGCACCAAGCCTTACTGCGACGGGTCACACAAAAACTGAGCCCTGAATTTTCCAGACCTCAACTAATCTATTTGCCTGTCAAAGCTTTACCTACCTTTTCAGCGGCTTCCCCGAACGATGTTGCGGAAATCACCGATAGTCCTGAGTTGTCAATGATCTCTTTTGCTTCCTCAGCATTTGTCCCCTGAAGTCTGACAATTACCGGTACCCTTATTTCACCGATTGATTTATAAGCCTCAACAACTCCGTTGGCCACCCTGTCGCACCTGACAATACCCCCAAAGATGTTTATCAGGATCACTTTCACAGCAGGATCCTTAAGAATTATCCTGAATCCGGCTTCAACAGTATTAACGTTGGCTCCGCCTCCAACATCCAGAAAATTGGCAGGAGATCCGCCTGAGAGTTTTATTATATCCATTGTCGCCATTGCAAGCCCTGCGCCATTGACCATGCATCCGACATTCCCATCAAGCTTGACATAATTCAGGTTATATTTGCCGGCCTCCACCTCAACAGGATCCTCTTCATTAAGGTCCCTCATCTCTGCCAGTTCAGGATGCCGGAAGAGGGCATTATCATCAAGAATCAGCTTACAGTCAACAGCCAATATCCTCTCATCGCTTGTCTTAAGAACAGGATTAATCTCAAGGAGCTGGGCATCACATCCCATAAAAGTTTCATAAATCCCACTCAGGAATTTTTGCATATTCCTGACCGCATTTCCTTTAAGTCCCAGGTTAAAAGCTATGTTCCGGGTCTGGAATGATTGCAGACCTGTGACAGGAGATATTTCTTCGGTGAAAATAAGCTCTGGAGTCTTTTCTGCTACCTGTTCAATATCCATTCCTCCTGCAGGGGAGTACATCATCAAATATCTGCTGTTCTTCCTGTTTAAAAGGATGCTTATATAAAACTCTTCAGGTTCGGTATCACCCTTGTAGTAAACATCCTGTGCAATCAGAACCTTGTTTACTTTTCGCCCTGCCGGACCGGTCTGCGGAGTTACAAGGTTCATTCCAAGCATATCCTTTGCAATTTTCCCGGCTTCCTCAACCGATCCTGCCAGTTTTACACCTCCTCCCTTTCCCCTGCCTCCTGCATGGATCTGAGCTTTTACCACGAAATACTTCGTATTGAATTTCTCCTGGAGCTGTTTTGCGATCATAATTGCCTGATCAGCTGTCTCTGCAACAAATCCTTCCTGAATATCAACATTATATGACCTAAGGAGTGATTTACCCTGGAATTCATGAGTATTCATTCTAAAATAGTTTATTGGACAACCTGTAATTTGTAATCGTTAGCATTTAGGGAAATTTAGAAAAATAAAAGGATATTTTGTCTATTTTAGCATAAAAAAGGATGCGGAAGCTTCTTAACAGGGAACTTGGAAGAAAGAGTCTTACCCAGTACAGGGACTCAGAAAAGTCGTCTTTTGTTATAGTTCTTGACAACGTAAGAAGTCATAACAATGTAGGATCAATATTCCGTACAGCTGATGCCTTTCTGACCTGGAAAATATATCTGTGTGGTATAACTGCCAGGCCTCCCCACAGGGATATACAGAAAACAGCACTTGGAGCTACTGAATCGGTTGAATGGAGCTATTATGAGGCAACCGAAGATGCTGTAAGGGAGCTGAAAGCAGATGGTTATAAAATAATCGGGATTGAACAGGCAGAAGGTTCAGTTGAACTGCAGAATGTTAAAATTGAAAGGGAACAAAAATATGCTCTGGTGTTCGGACACGAAGTAAATGGTGTGGACCAGAATGTGCTCGACATGTGTGATATGTGCGTTGAAATACCGCAGTTCGGTACAAAGCACTCATTCAATATAGCAGTAAGTGCGGGAATAGTGTTGTGGGAGATGAATAAGGCAAAAAAATAGGGGTGTTGCATGCAACGCCCCTACAGTTATATAAAGATTCGCTTTATTACTGAACTAAACCTTTAAAAGCATCATCAGCAAAGAATTTTGCGAATTCCAGGTCAGTTTTTGCATAAGCTTTCAAATCAGCATTGAAACCAAAAGCTTCTTTCAAACCATTGATCATATAGGTTTTATCGTCGAGACGTGCACCAACGATCCCTTTAAGATATGATGGTTTTCCGCATTTGCACATTTCAGTCATACTGTCGAGAGTTGCCTTGGCTTTGGTTACATCGCCCTTAAGTAACTGTGCAAGAGCAAGGTTATAACATGGGTCTGTGCCAAAGTAGTTAACTGCTTTGTCATATTCTCCTTTTGTTATTGCTATAACTCCAAGTCCCCATTTTGATTCGGTAGTAGCTGCTGTCATTGAGTTGAACAGTTCTTCTGCTTTTGGCATATCACCTTTGAGAAGATAAGCAAACCCTGTATTGTTCTTAACAACATCGTTATTCTCAATAGCTTTGGCTTTCTCGAATGAGGCAAGAGCATCATCTGTTTTGCCCAAACTCAGTAAGGCACAACCGACATTATTATGAGCACGGATATCTTTCGGGAAACTTTCTGCGGCAGCTTGATAGAAAGCAAGTTTTTCATTATCATCTTTTGTAAGTGATCCGGCACGAAGTATTTCCTCTATGGTCAGAACCTTAGGATCGGATTTTATCTGTACAAGTATCTGCTCATCACTGCGTCCGATACTATCCACATTGACCATCATTTTTGATCTCCTCAGATTCGGGAGAACATCAGTTTTGAGAGCTTCATATGCTGATGACATATTTTTAATTTCTTTCTCACGAACTTCAGGATCTGAATACATGGAAAGAACCCTGAGGATCAGATCTTTGTCCTGAATACTCGAATTTTCAACTGCAGTTTTAAAACCGTCCCAGTCTTCTGGTGTTGTCAACGAGTTGAAAAATCCTTCAGCCTTTGCTGCTTCAATTTTGTCAAATTCCTTTTTGAATAATTTATCAGCGGCAGTACCTCTCTTTTCCGAAAGTTTCGCATTCTCATCTAATTTACCATCAGGAGATGCATAAGAACTAACGACAGCACCTTTGAGCTGACGATTAGGATCTGTACTGACCTTAGCGATATACTCTTTAAGTAATTTTACGTCTTCACCTTTCAGCTCTGATTTGCGGATCTCTGCCTGATTAATGACATAATTAACGTCAGCCATTTTTGTTTCCGGAATGATTCTGACATAATTGTCTTTCATGTAAATAGATCTTGCATGTATCATTACAAGAGTTGAAGTGGCAATAACTCCATCAGCCAGTTTTACGGGATCAAAGTCAAGACTTTTGTCTTTAACGCTGGCAGTGTTTCTCAGGACCAGTTCCGACACTTTCATTGCATCTTTAT
>JBGPAF010000125.1:0-5601 GCA_041480535.1 Bacteroidia bacterium | reverse complement strand
CAATTCCCCAGATATATCATTCTGTAAATAAGCCTATTTTTTGTATCAGGTGTAAGGTGGCAATTTTGATATTTATTCAAATGGCGACATAATCTTTGTGTTACAAAATGGCTTTAAAATAATTGGGAATATTTTCTCAATCGATAAAATTGAAGCCTATAAAATGAATATTTATGAGGCTACCATATTTGTTGTGGATCTTCATTGCAAAAACGACCTTGAATGCTGGAATGTTTATTCTAATAAAAGTAATTTGATGACATTCAGTTCTAAGAATCAAGATGATATTGCCAATATTGCTTTAGCAATTAAACATTTAATAGCGCTCTCAATGTCTAGGTAATCTTTATTATACTACAAGCAGCCAAAGGAATTTTTTAACTTAACTTTGTAAAGCAGATGTAAGCAGAGAAGACTCCTTTTCGAGACCTGTAAAATTTAAGCCTCTGCATTTAATTGATTATAAGCGTAGTGAAAAAATAGTTCGATTCCTGGTGGTAATAGATTCTTTATCCAAAATATTGTTAATTACCCAATACCTTAGTTGGAGCCGGTACAGTATATAGATAGTCCACCACCATAAAAATGTTTCAGTATAGTTTCAGTAAAGATTATAGAAAAAGCCCTGATATTATTGTTTATCAGGGCTTTATTTGTTGTTTTTGGTAGTCCCACCAGACTCAAGGTTAGAAATATAATAATATAATTGTGCCAGCTATGTGCCAGTTGAATAAAATAAATAAACCTTGATATTGCTGTATGTCAAGGCATTAAATTTAAATGTTTGTTGACCCACCTGGGCTATTAAATGTTGCAACTATATTGCAACCGTGTAATACAAAAAAGAGTTATTGTTATCGTAACTCTTTTATTTTCTGCGTGATTCCGGGGCGATTGTTCGCTTCGCACAAGCAGGCACACATCCTGCTCACGAACTCGTCCCGCCAATGGCGTGACTCGGTTCGAACGCCCCTACCCTTCGCGTTCTCATCGCGCCTGCTTTCACTTTTTACTTTTGACTTTTTACTTTAAACTTGAAAGGCAGCTATATAGGCTGCCTTTTCGTGATTCCGGGGCGATTCGAACGCCCGACCCACAGCTTAGAAGGCTGTTGCTCTAATCCAACTGAGCTACGGAACCTTATACAGGCTGCAAAAATACATTTTTTTTCAAACTTAACAAGTAAAAACATCCCCCAAACCCCACCACAAAACCTACCCTGCAGGCAGGCTCCTAAAATTGCCCACTGGGCAATTTTTTAACGGTCGGCCCCCCTTCAAAGGGGGAATTGAAAAAACAGGACACAGTAACGATTAAAAGGTCAGATAGATTTCATATAATTTACAAGGCCCTTTTTATCAATAATTTCTTTGAGTTTTCCGGGAAGGGGTTCAAAACTGAACAGTTTATCGTCGATTTTTATTTCACCTTTTTCGAAGCTGATATTTACCGCATCACCCTGATTATAAGCCTCGACAGCCTCTTTGTGAACAATCAGGGCCAGTCCCTGGTTTATGGATGAACGGTAGAAAATCCTGTTAACAGATTTTACAATTACAGCTGCAATACCGGCATAAGCAAAGCCGACAGAAGGATGTTCCCTCGAGCTGCCACACCCGAAGTTATCGCCGGCCACAATGATATCACCCTGCCGTACATTTGATCTGAATGAAGGATCAAAATCCTCAAAAAGATGAGGGATTATTGAAGCCGGGTCAGAGCTTAAAACATTGTAAGTGTGCTTGCCGGCAAACATCTGATCGGTATTCAGATTATCGACGTCCGAATAATTCCATACATTGCCACTCTTTCTGCTGTCACCGGGTTTAATGACCGTAGTAAGACTCTGAGCAGCGGAATAAGGATATCTTATAAGCTCACCATTACTTCTGGGATCTGTAATAAAACCGGTAAGAGCTGAGGCCGCAACTGTGGCCGGTGATGCAAGGTAAATACTGGCTTCTTTATTTCCCATCCTACCCACAAAATTACGGTTCGCTGTTGAGATGACAGTATGCCTGTCGGCCGGGATCCCAAGTCCTGTTCCCAGACAGGGTCCACAGGATGGTGTAAGGATATTTGCTCCTGATTCGATGAGAGTAGTTATTAATCCTTCACTTATAGCCTGAAGAAAGATCTTATCCGAAGCCGGAATAACATTTAACTGGAATCCCTTTTTTATCTTTTTATTTTTCAGTATTTCGGCAGCAATCCTGAGATCCTCTATTCTTCCATTTGTACAGGTGCCAATAAGACCTTCATGTACTTCAGTGCCGGCAGTTTCTGATACAGTTTTAACATTATCAACATTGTGGGGAGCAGCTACGACTGGCACAATATCAGAAAGGTTTATATCTATTTCCCGAAAGTAGTCAGCGCCTTTGTCTGCCCAAACGCCTTTCATGTTTTCAGCTCCTGACCCAAGGTAACTTTCCAATACCTCATCAGCAGGGAATACTGCGTTTTTTGCACCCATTTCTGAGGCAAGGTTTGCTATAGTCATTCTGTCGGATATAGTAAGATTCCTGACCCCGTCGCCATGGTATTCAATTGACATATAGTTTGCACCGTCAGATCCGATCATTCCTATAATCCACAGGGCAAGGTCCTTTGCATATACATTGTCCCTCAGATTTCCTGAAAGATTGATTTTGATTGACTCCGGAACCCTGAACCATGTCTCTCCCCTCTTCCAGATGCCTGCCGATTCAGTTCTGTCGATGCCTGCTGCAAATGCATTAAACGCACCCGCTGTAGATGTGTGGCTGTCGCTGCCCACAATCAGCATGCCGGGCCTGGCATGGTACGACATTATCTGATGACAGATACCTCTGCCAACATCATAGAATTTACTTATCCTCTGGTTAGTTACAATATCCCGTATCTCCTGGTACTGATTTGCAAGTTTTGAATCGGGAGGGGGCGCATTATGATCAAGAACCACCAGCATTTGATCGGGGTTTGCAACTTTGAGACCACCCATTTTCAGGAAAGTTTTGTAAATGCTTGCAGTGTTGTCGTGAGTAAGAATAATGTCGGGTCTGGCAAACACAATCGCTCCTACATTTGCCCTGAAGATTTTCTCAGCGAATGTCAAGGATTTCATAAAGAGATTTTGATTTAAAATAGTCCTCCATTTTGATAGATTTCATATTGTACTTCAGAAAAAGGTTCTGCCTGAACGGTTGTGGCACTCCTCAGGATTTTAAGTTCACCTTTAAGGAGGTCAATTTTTACCTTGTCACCGCTTATCAGCTCAAGTTCAGAAATGCTCTTGCATGTAATTATCGGGAAGGCGGCATTAATAGCATTTCTTTCATAAATTGCTCCAAACGATTCTGCTACAATAGCCTGAATGCCAAGTGAGATAAAGCAATCCACAGCCTGCTGACGCGAACTTCCTGATCCGAAGTTCTTTCCTGCAACAATGATGTCGCCCGGAAGAGCTTTTTTCGCAAAATCTTCAAAGCCTGCGAGATTATCAAAAGTATATTGTCCCATTTCCCTGATATCTGTAATTGAAAGGTACCTGTTATGAAAAATCATATCAGTATCAATATTATCCTTTTGAATGAACCATATCCGTCCTTCTATTATTGCAGGCTTTTGAGAACCAGTTTTAACAGAGGTTGTTTTTATAACCTTTTGGTCTGATGCAACTGCTTGTATAAATTCAGCAGGTTTATCGGGAATTCTGTCAGGTGTTGTAATAAATCCGGCAATTGCCGAAGCTGCTACTATTTCAGGTGAAGCCAGATAAACACTTCCTTTGCCCTGCTTTCCCGGAAAGTTACGGTTACCTGTGCTGATTGTCACTTCACCCTGCCCATTTTGTCCCACCTGGCCGGCAGCACATCCGGCGCATCCGGCATTGGAAACCAATGCTCCTGATTTTTTAAATACTTCGATCAGCCCGGTTTCAAGGCAGTTTTTCCAGATTGAATCGGTAGCTGGGACTATTTTCAGGACAACTCCCGGAGCAATTTTTCTGCCTTCAAGTATCTTTGCCGTCTTCTGCATATCTTCCATCCTGCCATTTGTACAGCTTCCAATAAATCCGGAATCAATCTTCTGACCATAAACATCTGATACATTTACAGTATCGTGCGGAGCGCCAGGACGCGAAACCATTTGTCTGAAGTCTGCCAGATCAAGTTCAAATGTTCTGGCATAAGATGCATCGTTATCAGCCCGGATTGGTTCAATCGATTTTTTTGATCTGGAAGAGCAATACCTTATTATATTATCGGATGGTGTAAATAGAATAATTATAGCACCCATTTCAGTGGCCATTGAAGATATTGTGATCCTCTGGTCGAGAGTCAGTTTTTCAACCGCATGGCCATATATTTCAACAGAATAGCCGAGAAGCGAGTTTGCGCCGAATTTATTGAGGAGGTTCAGGATGATGTCCTTTGCACTTATTCCAGAAGGCAGATCTCCCACAAGATTTATTCTTACCGATTCCGGAACTTTAAACCATATTTTACCCTTGTTCCAGCCTGAGGCTATATCCATATCTCCCATTCCCTGGCCAAAAGCTCCGATTGCTCCAAGAATATTTGCATGAGAGTCGGTCGATATTGCAGTTGCACCAGGAATAACGATTCCCTCGTCTATAATCACATGAGTTCCGATTCCTGCATCAATATCAAATACCCTGATTCCGTTTTTGCGGGCAAACATACGGCAAACATGCTGATTAACAGCATATTTCTGATCGGATCCAGTCGGATTGCAGTCGAAGGTGAAAAATGTTTTTTCAGGATCATCTATCTGAAGTCCGAAATCATTGATATTCTTTACAACATTTGCTCCGCCAAAATCGCGGGCAATCCTGGCATCAATTCCAATGTCCAATATATCTCCCGGTTTTACATTATTGTATTTTGAGTGATTGGACAGAATCTTCTCAAGCATTGTCATGCCCATTGTAAGAAAATTATTAAAAGGTTAATAAAATAAATAATTACTGCAGAAATTATTTGAACTGTGCCCTGTAATCTCTCGGAGGCAGGCCTTCTGCTTTACGGAACTGCTTATTGAAGTTTGAGATGCTCGAAAATCCGCACTGTGCAGCTATCTCATGCACCTGGTATTCTGTTTCACGAAGCAGATGGCAGGCTTTGTTCATCCGGACCCTGTTAAGGTATTCAATAAATCCTGCACCGCAGTTTTTCTTGAAATATCTGCTGAATGCAAAGGGGCTCATATGTACTATTCTTGAGATCTTTACGAGTGAAATGGGTTTGTAAAAATTCTCCCTGACATAACTATAAACGTCTGTCATCTTCTTGTTTCCCCTTTCATCAAATGCCTGTTTGTAATTCTCCGAACAGAGAACTGTTCTTTTTTCAGATGAACACAAGATCTTAAGGACATTGAAAAAAAGAAAAATGTAAAAATCCTTCTTGCAGTTGAAAGCGGAAGCAGGGAATGGGGTTTTGCAAGCGAGGATAGCGATTATGATGTCAGATGTGTGCATGTTGCCAGAAGAGATGACTACTTGTCATTGAAAGAAGTTCCAAAGCAGATAGAAGTTATAGATAAAAATATAGACATAGTAAGCTGGGATATACATAAATTTTTCCAGCTTTTTTT
>JBGPAF010000124.1:0-5633 GCA_041480535.1 Bacteroidia bacterium | reverse complement strand
TTAAAAATGGGTTACGTGCTGATTTTGTCACACCCGGGAAACCAGCTGCCCTGGGTGGAATGAAAAAAGGAGATATTATTACCTCCATCAATGGCAAGACAGTCAATAATATACAGGATTATATGTTCCGGATGGGACAACTTAAGCACGGGGAAACGATCAGCGTGGAGGTTTTAAGGAACGGTAAAAATGTAGTGCTCCTGATACAATTATGAAAGTATTGCGTCTAAGACAAAAAGCATATCAAGATGAAAAAAATAATATTGTGGTTCCTGGCTTTTATAATTACAATAGGGGCAGCCTATTACCAGAGAAAAACCGGACCCACCTACCCTAAGATGATCAGTCTTAATGTGAATGATACAATTTATGAAGTTAAGCTGGTAAGGAGCCTCGGCCTTGATGAACGGCCAGAGGTCAGGTTAAAAATTGCTGACACCACTGTCAGGGCAAAGCTATATTTCAGGAGGTTTAAAACCACCGATGAATATAATGTCAGTGAATTCAGGTATAAGGTTTATCCTGTTAACTCCTTTGTAATGAACAGAGTATTTAAGATAACTGAAGAAAAAGGTTTTTATGCCAGTGTGCCAAAACAGCCGCCGGCAGGAAAACTCGAATATTATATTGAGCTTACTGACTTAAATGGAACCAGATTTATGTTAAAGGATAATCCGGTAGTAATCAGGTTTAAAGGTACTGTACCATCATATATACTTACCCCGCATATCTTATTTATGTTCCTGGCAATGCTCTTTTCAACGCTTGCCGGCCTGATGAGCCTGACAAAACACCCATTGTACAAAAAGTACTCAATATGGACCCTCATCCTGCTTATCGCCGGAGGAATGATCCTTGGACCATTAGTACAGAAATTTGCTTTTGGCGAATTCTGGACAGGAATTCCTTTTGGTTGGGACCTCACTGATAATAAAACCCTTATTGCACTGATCTTCTGGATAATTGCTGTAGTTATGAACCGCAAAAAAGAAAGACCACTTTATACAATGCTTGCTGCAGTTATATTACTGGTGGTCTTTTCAATACCTCACAGCATGTTTGGTTCAGAACTTGATTATGCCTCCGGACAGGTAACTCAGGGATTTATCCTTATTTTTTTCTATAAAATTTTAAAAAATTCTTATATTGAGTGCAGCAATAAATTATTGCCCCCGTCTTTTGATTGAAAAAACTTGAAAGACAGTGGGTGCAGCATCTCAGATAAGAACAAGCCTTTATGTAAAGATGGCAAATGTAGAAGCGGCATTCAGAAACTTACACCAGGACCTTTTGGACGGGTGTAAAACAGGTGACCAGAGAGCACAGTTCCAGATTTACAAGTTGTACTATAAAGCAATGTACAACACAAGTCTGAGAATAGTAAACGACACGATGGAAGCCGAAGATGTGATGCAGGAATCATTCCTGTCGGCCTTTGAAAAAATTGATACTTACTCAGGAACAGTGAGTTTCGGAGCATGGCTGAAAAAAATAGTGATAAACCGTTCACTTGATGCCCTGAGTAAAAGGAAAGCGATCTTTGAAGAAATTGAGTCACACATTGGTATCAGGGATGAGAGTAATGATGACCTGCTGAGGAAAGAGGAAGCTGATATCAAAGTGGAAGAAGTGAAGGAAGCGATTAACAGGCTGCCTGATGGTTACAGGATTATCCTGTCCCTCTATCTTCTGGAAGGTTATGACCACGATGAAATAGCAGACATCCTGTCAATCTCAAGCAGTACTTCCAGATCGCAGCTTTCAAGAGCAAAACAGAAGCTTGTTGCAGAACTTAAGAATACGTGAAAAATTTTACAGTAATGAAAAACATAGAAGACATAATTAAAAATAACAAGGATTTCTTTGATGAAGCGGAACCATCCGAAGGTCATCTGGAGAGGTTTAACAGGAAACTCGAAATCATGTTCGGAGCTAAAACAGTAAAAAGGAGTATTGTACCATACCTCCTGAAAGCTGCTGTTGTAACACTTCTCCTTACTTTGTCATCACTCTGGACATGGGATCATTTCATCAGATCCGACAGGAACAGGATGACTCTTGGAGATGTTTCTCCGGAATTCAAAGAAGTTGAAAACTACTATGTCCATCAGGTTAATTTAATGGAAAGCGAAATCACAAATATTGATCTTAATAATCCGGATCAAAAGCAGCTGCTGTTCAAAGAAATGAAGAGCATGGATTCAGTATATGTTCAGCTTCAGAAAGAACTGAAAACCAATCCAGATGATGAAAGAATCATCAATGCAATGATAGAGCATTACCAGACTAAAGTGGACATCATGACATATGTCCTCACTCAGCTTAAAACAATCAGGAATGAAAATCAAATGAATTCAGAAAATGAAAAAACAAATCTATAAATCAGGATTTCTCCTTACATTTTTGATCTTCCTTTTGTCAGCAACATCAGTTGCACAGGAAGTTTCAAAGGAATTTCACAAGGAGTACACGGCTGGCCCAAATACGACGCTGGACATCAGCAACAGGTATGGGGACGTTGTGGTTGAAACTTCAGATCAGAATCAGGTTACAATCGATGTTAAGGTAACTGTAGAAGTCCCTGGCAGAGACAGGGCTGAGAAGCTTTTAAGCTATATCGATGTGCAGCTTTCACAGGAGGGTGATCTTATAAAAGCAAAAACATTCATCGATGATAAATTCAATTTCTCCGGCTGGGGCGGAGGTTCCAAAAAGTTCAGCATTAATTACAAAGTAAAAATGCCTGAAAATATTAATTTCAATTTATCAAACAGATATGGGAACTCTGACCTTGAAAAGATAACAGGGCTCGTAAAGCTTGATATAAAATATGGTAACCTGACAGCCGATAATCTTGCCAGGGGGAATGACAAGCCGTTGAATTACCTGAGTCTTGCATACGGGAAAGCTGAAATTGAATCCGCAGGATGGCTTGATGCTTCAGTAAGATATTCCGGTAACTTTCAAATTGATAAGAGTCAGGCCCTGTTACTTGACAGTAAATATTCCAAGATCCAGATTGAAGAGATAAGTTCGATTGTCGGAGAAACAAAAAATGATGACATTCAAATTGATAAGATAAATAACCTGATTCTTGATGCAGGTTACTCCGACATAAACATTGGAGAACTTACAAAAAAATTGAAATTTGACGGGGGATATGGGAACCTCTCTGTTGAAAACATCCCTAAAGGTTTTGAATCGATTGAAACAGATTCGCGTTATATCGGCGTGAAACTTGGAATTGACGACGATGCAAGCTATCAGCTCGATGCCAGGCTATCATATGGCGACCTTAAGTTTAATGAGGATAATTTCCAGCATCAGAGAAGGATCGTAGAAAATAATTCGAGCGAAACTTCAGGGATTATGGGAAAAGAGAGTTCTCCAACAGCAAAAGTAAAGGTTACTGCCTCCTATGGATCTGTAAGGCTATATTGAAAAGAATGGATACAATTGGATTGAAGAAAAGGGACAAATTTTAAATGTCCCTTTTCTTATTTTTTCTAAAGATCCATCTCAACAACCGTAATTCCTGATCCGCCGAGATCAATATTCTCGTCCCTGTATGATTTGACAACATCCATAGCTGAAAGATATTCCCTAACAAGCTGACGAAGGATGCCATTCCCTTTACCATGCAGAATCCTCAGATTACGGTGCTGAACCATCAAAGCATTATCGAGAAAGTCCCTTACCTGATTTATTGCCTCTTCTCCCCTGACACCTCGTATATCTATTTCAGGTTTGAAATTAAGTCTTCGCTGCATTATTACAGGATCACTTTCAGGCACAATACTTTCGGATCTTAAATTTTTCCTGAGTTCTGACCTGCTTATTCGTTCAAGCTTATCAATCGGTACAAATAACCTCAGACTGCCAGTTTCGATCTGAGCCATCCTGTTTTCAATTTTAATTATCTCCCCTGATGCCATCGTATCAGTCATCCTGACTGCATCACCAACTTTCAGCGGTTTATCTGGCGTTTCAGTTATTTCAGGCTTCTTTTTAATTACCCTCTGCCTGATCTTTTTTGCCTTTAGATTCAATCCGCCGATTTTTTCTTCTGCAGGTAATTCAACTGGTTTGATCTCTTCAACTACATTGCTCCTGAATTCTTCAAGCTGCTGCCTTATTTCCCTGGTCTTTTCCTTTTCTGCCTGAGATTCCTTAATCTGGCGGATTGTATTTTCAATCATCCTGTTCGATTCACTGAGCATTGATTGAGCCTCATCTTTTGCCCTGGAGATAATTTCCTTCCTTAAATTCTTTGCACCAGCCAGTTCTTTTTCATACTCTTCTATCAGCTCCTCCAGCCGTTTTTCGTGCTGGCGTATATTTTGCCTTTTGGTCTCCCAGTATCTCTTATCCCGTGCAATATCTTTAAGATTCCGGTCATAATTGATGTTTTTGATCCCGGCCTTTTCAGAAGCTTTTTTAAGGATTTCTTCCGGGAGACCTATTTTCCTGGCAATTTCAAAGGCAAAAGAGCTTCCTGGTTTTCCTATACTAAGCTGGAAAAGAGGCTGCAACAGATGGTTATCAAACAACATTGCCCCATTTATTATACCATCAGTAAGTGATGCAAAGTGCTTCAGATTAGTGTAATGAGTGGTAATAACCCCGAATACCTGTAACCTGTTTAATTCGCCCAGGATTGCTTCAGCAATAGAACCTCCCAGCATAGGTTCAGTGCCGGTGCCAAATTCGTCAATAAGCAAGAGAGTGTCAGCAGAAGCATGTTTAATGAAATACTTCATACTGATCAGATGCGAGCTGTAGGTGCTTAAATCATTTTCAATACTTTGCTCATCACCTATATCAATAAAAATGTCCTTAAAAATACCTGATTCCGATCCATCCGCTACAGGGATAGTTAAACCGCATTGCACCATATACTGAAGGAGTCCAACCGTTTTAAGACAGACAGATTTTCCCCCTGCATTTGGTCCGGAGATTAGTATGATCCTGTCTTTTTCATCAAATCTTATGTCAAGGGGTATCACTTTTCTGCCCGGAAGTTTCCTGAAAGCAATTTCAAGGAGCGGATGCAAAGCCTTTCTCCAGAAGATCAGCGGCTTTGCCGACAATGCCGGTTTAACAGAGCCTAACTCGTTACCAAGCATTGACTTGGCTCTTACAAAGTCAATTTCTCCCAAAAATCCATTGGATTCTATGAGGTCGTCAATATACGGTCTTATATCATCAGCAAATGAGGTAAGAATTCTGACAATCTCCCTTCTTTCTTCATATTCGAGCTCGACTATTTCATTATTTATCTCAACAATCTCAGCAGGCTCAATAAAAACTGTTTTTCCTGAAGCCGACTGATCATGTATTAGCCCTTTTATTTTTCTTTTGTCAAATGTATTGACAGGAATCACACCTCTTCCATTACGTACCGAAGCAGCCGTATCAGAATCTACTATTCCGTCAGCCTGTGCCTGCTTAAGGATTGCATTCAGCCTTTTTGAGACCAGGATACTTTTGGCAGTGGTTTCATTGCGTATATCTCTGAGTTTCTGCGATGCATTATCTTTTATTTTGCCGTTTTTATCAATTATCCTGTCAACTGCATCGAGAACATGCGGATAGATTTTCACATTGCCGCAAACTGATTTCAGGAAGGGATA
>JBGPAF010000123.1:0-5697 GCA_041480535.1 Bacteroidia bacterium | reverse complement strand
TCTGATGCTCATGCTATTATGCTGCAGTTGTTCAAACCAGGTACAGAAAAAGGCTTTTGTTCCAGTTAAAATAATTTTCGATACTGATCTTGGTCCCGATTACGACGACGTTGGCGCTCTTGCTTTTCTCCATGCAATGGCCGACAGCGGTAAAGTTGAGATCCTCGCAACAGTCTCTTCCAACAAAAATGAGCTTGTCGCTCCTTCAATCGAGGTAATTAACAACTACTTCAACAGGCCTGATCTGGCAATCGGTGCTACGAAAGGTGAAGGTGCAAATCTCGGATCATCGCAGCACTGGGCTGATTCAATTGTTGCAAAATATCCCCATAGGATCAATTCAACTTCTGATGCCGGTGATGCCGTATCTGTTTACAGGAAGATACTTCAAAATCAACCTGACAAAAGTGTTACGATTGTTACAGTAGGGTTTCTTACCAATCTTTGCAACCTGCTGAAATCAGAACCTGACGATATAAGCAGCTTACCAGGCAAGGAGCTTGTTAAAAAGAAAGTGACTAAGCTTGTTTCGATGGCAGGCTGGTTTCCTGAAGGAAGAGAGTTTAATATTTTTATCGATTCTGTATCCTCGGAATACGTCATTAAAAACTGGCCCGGTGAGATTGTTTTCACTGGCTTCGAAATTGGAAAAGAGATCTTTACAGGCCTGAGGTTAATGGAATCTCCTGTTCATAACAGCCCGGTGAAAGATGTTTTCAGGATAAGCATACCGCTGTCGCAAGAAGACAGGAACGGACGAATGAGCTGGGATGAAACTGCAGTACTTATTGCTGTCTACGGAACTGAGGGATTTTTCGATACCAGAAGAGGAACAATAATTGTTTATCCTGATGGAAGCAACAGCTGGAAGGATGATCCGGAAGGGAAGCATCAGTACGTTATTCAGAAGATGCCTGTGCCGGAGATCACCAGGTTCATTGAGGATAGAATGATGCATATACCTGTTAAAAACAAATAGTTACACGGAGTGACGCAGAGGAGACACATAGTTACACTGAGGTCTTTTCTCTGTGGCTCTCTGTGACTTCTCTGTGATCTCTATGTAATTGAAAGAACTATAATTGAATTTCAAATTTTACTTCAATGAAAAGAATCTATCCGTACCTTTTTGTTCCATTAATATTTTTGGCCGTTTTTTCCTGTAAAAAAAGTCCTGAGAAATTTCAGACTATCAAGCCGGAAGTACTGAAAGATAAAATCGCAGGTGGCTGGGCAGGCAAGATGATTGGCGTCACATACGGTGCACCTACTGAGTTCCGTGCTCAGAACCAGACCTTTGAGGATTCCATTAAGTGGAAACCCTCCAATATAAAAGGAAGCATGTGGCAGGATGACATTTATGTTCAGCTTACATTCCTTATGTCAATGGATAAATATGGCATTGATGCCCCGGCAAAACAATACCAGGAAATGTTCGCCAAAGCAGGGTATCCTTTATGGCACGCCAATATGCAGGCCAGAAAAAACTATTATGACAGTATTTTTGCTCCGCTTTCCGGCAGCCCTGCCTATAACCTTCACGCTGATGACATTGATTTTCAGATTGAAGCTGACTATATAGGATTTATGTGTCCCGGGATGCCGCAAACAGCATCGGGGATTGCTGATAAAATCGGTCATATTATGAATTACGGAGACGGAGTGTACGGTGGTATTTTTGTTGCAGCCCTCTACTCTGAAGCCTATTTCGAATCAGATATTCAAAAAATCATTGAAAAAGCGCTGAGATCAATTCCATCCGGAAGTGACTATTATAAGGTTATCCGGGATATAATGACTCTTCACAGTCATTATCCGTCCGACTGGCGCGCAGCCTGGAAAGAGCTTCAGGATAAGTGGGGTGAGGTTGACATTTGCGGTGCTGGATCTCCTTTCAATATCGATGCCAAGCTGAATGGCGCTTATATAATCATGGGACTGCTTTATGGCGAAGGTGATCCCATAAAAACCCTTGAAATATCAACCCGGTGCGGACAGGATTCCGACTGTAATCCCTCGAATGCCCTGGCTGTTCTTGGTGTTATAAATGGATTCAGCGGACTTCCTTCTGAGATGCAGGAAGGAGTGAAAGCCATTGGAGATTCCACTTTTATTCATACAACTTATTCTTTTAACTCGGCAGTAACCAGTACATATAACTATGCGCTGGATTTTATTACAAAAGGCGGCGGGAAAATAAAGGAAAACAAAATAATTATAAAACCAGAGGAACCATCTGCGCCAACTGCTGAGGTCTCTTTCCCAAACCTCGTTTTTGATAAGAAGATATCCATATTCGAAAAGAGCAACTGGAGTTTCAAAGGGAAATGGGAGGTTTATAAAGTAAATTCCGGGGATGCCGATCAGCTTCATGAACAATCGATGTTTTCTGAAAAGGAAGGTGATGAACTTGTCATTAATTTTTCAGGAACAGGGATCTCTCTGGAAGGGAACTGGTATCGCGACGGCGGAAAGGCTGATGTATATGTTGATGGCAATTTGCACCGCACTATTGATACATATTATGCCTTTGCCGGGCAACAGCATACTGAAAGCATATGGCATGTTCTTAACCTGGAACCTGGTGATCATACAGTAAGACTGGTTGTTAAGGGAGAAAAAAGGCTGGAGTCTAAAGGATCAAGAGTTTACATCACCTCGTCAACTATTTTCAAAACTGCTCAAAAAAAGAGCGATGATTTTAAGTTTTCGTTTGAGAAATAATTATATGAAGTACCTAGAGTGCCTAAAGTACTTAAAGTTAAAATCCTTAACTCTAAGTACTCCAAACTCTAGTTCACTCCAATCTTTTTTTAACTTTAAATACTCCAAACTCTAGCTCACTCCAAACTTCAAAACCATGTTTATACCTCAATCTTACTCATTAGCCGTTGTCCTCTGCATAGTTACAATGCTTTGCTGGGGATCATGGGGCAACACACAAAAGCTTGCCGGGAAATCCTGGCGGTTTGAACTTTTTTACTGGGATTATGTAATCGGGATAGTATTATTTTCACTTCTGCTCGGTTTTACATTGGGAAGTTCAGGGGAGAATGGAAGAAAGTTCTTATCTGACATTTCACAGGCTGAATCAGGAAACATTCTTAAGGCGGCTCTGGGAGGTGTAATTTTTAATGCTTCAAACATACTCCTTGTAGCAGCAATGGCTATTGCCGGAATGGCAGTTGCATTTCCTGTCGGGGTCGGCATCGCTCTTGCCCTTGGGGTGATTATTAACTACGTCTTTACACCGAAGGGAGATCCGTTCCTGCTGTTTATCGGTCTCGCTCTTATTGTGGCTGCAATAATCATTGATGCGATAGCATATAAAAAGCATAGTGCATCACAACATAAAGTCTCGCGCAAAGGCATCTTTCTGTCGGTTTCAGCCGGGGTTCTGATGGCTCTTTTTTACCGGTTTGTGGCAAGTTCGATGGTTACTGACTTTGTGACACCGGAACCAGGAAAGCTGACCCCCTATTCTGCAGTCTTCTTTTTTGCTATCGGTGTACTGGTCAGCAACTTCCTGTTTAACTACCTTATAATGAAGAAACCTTTTGAAGGTGAACCCCTGACTTTCAAGGATTACAGGGCCGGAAGTGCAGGAGTGCACCTTACCGGTATACTGGGAGGCATAATCTGGAATCTTGGCATGTCGATGAGCATTCTTGCTTCAGAGAAAGCAGGGTATGCAATATCCTACGGACTTGGACAGGGAGCAACCCTGATTGCTGCATTATGGGGCGTCTTTATCTGGAAAGAATTCAAAGGAGCTTCAAAACAGGTTAACACTCTTATCCTGTTCATGTTCCTTGCTTATCTTGTCGGATTGGCATTTTTGGTATATGCCGGAGCATAGTACTATCCCTGACCAGATACTCAGCTTAATCTGTCATTCATCGGAATATACTCCTTCCTGCCATAAACATATTTGAACGCCGGACGTATAATTCTTTTTGCCGAAAAGGTCAGCTCTTCGATACGATGAGTGCACCATCCTGATACCCTGGCAATAGCAAACAACGGAGTATAAAGCTCCTTTGATATTTCAAGACAGGAGTAA
Organism: Bacteroidia bacterium; assembly: GCA_041480535.1. Lineage (GTDB taxonomy): Bacteria > Bacteroidota > Bacteroidia > Bacteroidales > VadinHA17 > LD21. The sequence goes on along the minus strand of JBGPAF010000123.1, from coordinate 1,634 downwards.
ACAAATCCGGAATAAAAATCAATATTGATACAAACCACTTTGGTTGATTTTTCGCCTTTAAACACCCTGAAAACCTCAGGTGTAAGTTTTTCAACCAGAGAGTAAAGTTCAAATTCTTCCAGACGGCCTTTCTCTATTGCCAGTTCTTTTGCCTTTGCTTTTAAGATTGCAGCCCTGGGATCAGAAATAGTATAAACTGCATGCCCGATTCCATATATTTTACCTGAAAAATCATTAGCCTTTTTATTCAGGATCTTTAAGAGATACTCCTCGACCTCTTTTTCACTGGTCCAGTCCTTTACATTCTGCTTCATATTTTCCATCATTTCAAGGACTCTTACATTTGCACCTCCGTGCAAAGGTCCCTTCAATGATCCGATAGCTGAGGTGACAGCCGAATAAATGTCTGTTTCTGACGAGCTGGTCACTCTCATTGTGAAAGTGGAGTTATTACCACCCCCATGCTCAGCATGAAGAACAAGCATGAGGTCGAGAAGATCCGCTTCAAGCTTTGAAAAACCCTTGCTTTCACCTTTTATCAAATAGAGAAAATTCTCTGCCGGCGTCAGATTGGGCTGAGGGTGACGGATTGAAAGTGTCTTTCCTTTGTACAGGTGCCTTAATGCCTGATATGAATATGCAACGATTGTAGGAAACTTAGCAACAATATTTAATGACTGCTTTATCATATTATCTAAAGAGATATCATCAGGCTTATCATCAAGAATATACAATCCGAGTACCGACCTCGCAAGAATATTAAGTACATCTTTCCCTTTCATTGACAATATCATGTCTTTTACGAAATCATCAGGCAAAGAACGTAAAGAAGCCAAATGTTCCGAAAACTCTTTCAACTCATCTTTTGAAGGAAGATGGCCGGTCAATAAAAGGTACACAGTTTCATCAAAACCATGGCGGTTTTCCTTCTGAAATCCGGTTGTAATATCTTCAATATCAATACCTCTGTAGTACAATTCCCCCGGGATAGCAACAACTTTCCCATCCTCCTTTTTGTAACCTACAACATCACCGATGTTAGTCAGTCCGACCAGTACTCCCGTTCCATCAGAATTACGCAGACCTCGTTTTACATCGAACTTTTCGAATAATGAGCTTTCAATCTGACATGATTCTCTTACAGGGGTCTCCAGCTTTGAAAAGAAATTGTTGCCTTCCATAAGAATTGATTTTAGATTTAATAAATTTTAAATGTTTGATATAATAGCATCTGCAAATTCTGATGTTTTCAATAGTGTGGCATTCTCCATCAGGCGATGAAAATCATAAGTTACCTTTCTGCTCTGAATAGTACTTTCGAGACTTTTATAGATTTGTTCAGCAGCTTCGTGCCATCCTATATACTCAAACATAAGAGCTCCCGACAGAATCACCGAGCCCGGATTAACCTTATCCTGGCCGGCATATTTTGGAGCTGTTCCATGGGTTGCTTCAAAAATGGCATGTCCCGTTTCAAAATTAATGTTTGCCCCTGGAGCAATACCTATACCTCCGACGATAGCAGCAAGAGCATCAGATATATAATCACCGTTAAGGTTAAGGGTCGCAACAACTGAATAATCCGAAGGTCTCGTCAGTATTTGCTGAAGAAAGGCATCAGCAATGACATCCTT
>JBGPAF010000122.1:0-5716 GCA_041480535.1 Bacteroidia bacterium | reverse complement strand
CGACGTCCCTGAAGGTCACTGATAACATCACCCATCCGGTCGGAGGGGACCATTATTTCAACATCATAAACAGGTTCCAGAATTCTGGGGCCGGCATTTTTAAAGGCAATGCTGAATGCATTACGACCTGCAAGCCTGAATGATATTTCGTTTGAATCAACCGGGTGCATCTTTCCGTCATAAACATAAACCCTGATATCACGGGCATATGATCCTGTTAGAGGACCCACCTCCATCTTCTCCATTAAACCTTTAAGGATTGCAGGCATAAACCTGGCATCGATCGACCCTCCTACGATACAGTTAATATATATAAGTTTTCCTCCCCAGTCAAGGTCAATTTCATCTTTTGCTCTTACCGAAAGCTTAAGTTCCTTGCCTCCGAACTTCATCGTTGTCATTTCAGATGATCCTTCCGTATACGGTTCGATTATCAAATGAACTTCACCGAACTGACCTGCACCGCCTGATTGCTTTTTGTGGCGATAGTCAGCCTGGGCAGGTTTTGTAATTGTCTCCCGGTAAGGGATCTTGGGAGGATTGAAATTAGTCGGTATCTTATAAATATTATCAAGATGCCATTTCATTATATTCAGGTGATATTCACCCTGGCCATGAACTATAATCTGTTTAAGTTCCTTTGAATATTCTATTATGATAGTAGGATCCTCGAGGTGGATCTTGTTGAGGGCTTCGCCAAGCTTCTCATCATCGCTTTCACTCTGTGCCTTTATCGCTGTGCGGTATTTGGGTTCAGGAAATTTAACACCTTCATATCTCCAATCGTTGCCGGGCACGTTCAGCGTATGATCAGTTTTTGTGTTTTTAAGCTTTACGAAAGCACCTATGTCGCCAGTAAATAATTCCGGAACACGTGTCCTGTTCTTGCCTGCACATACATATAATTGTGATAATCTTTCTTTTACACCATTATTGCTGTTGACAACATCGAGGTTCTCAGTAATTTTGCCTGAGTACACTCTGAAATAATTTATTTCTCCGATATGTTCTTCAATTGAGGATTTAAATACATACACTGAACCGGGTCCTGCGGGATTAGGTTTTACTTGAGCCACCTTGCTGTTTACCGGAACAGGCATATCTGTAACAGACGGAGCTTCACTGACTATAAACTCCATAAGACGATCTACACCCATATTGTTTTTTGATGATACACAGAAAACGGGGAACATCCCTCTTACCAATAATCCTTTTGCAATGCCTTTCATGATCTCCTCTTCTGTAAGAGTATCATTAGAGAAAAATAGTTCCATGAGCGATTCATCACTCTCAGCTGCTTTTTCAACAAGGGCGTTGTGCAATTCTTCAGCTTTCTGTTTCTGATCAGCAGGAATGTCGAGTACCTTGGCAGCTCCGCCATCTTTCTGATACTGGAGCATTTTCATTTTGAGCACATCAATAACAGCATTAAATCCGACACCTTCGTTTACAGGATACTGAACCACGATTACATTGCTGCCAAACCTGTCTTTCATCATCTCGAGCGACTTATCAAAGTTGGCTTTTTCATGATCCAGACCATTTATAACCAGGATAAGAGGCTTGTTTACTTTTTCTGCATTTCGGAAATGTATTTCCGATCCGACCTCTACACCGTTCTGAACATTGATATTCATTACCGCACAGTCGGTTGCATAAAGAGAAGAGATCACACCTCCGCTGAAATCATCAAGACCCGGAGTATCAATTATGTTGATTTTTTTATTCAGGAACTCTGTATAAAGAACAGTTGAAAAGATTGAGTTGCCGTTCTCCTGTTCAATAGGACGATAATCTGAAACTGTGTTCTTACCGCCAATTGTTCCTCTTCGTTCTATTACTCCTCCAAGGAAGAGCATAGCTTCGGCAAGGCTTGTTTTGCCAGATCCGGAATTGCCAATCAATGCAATGCTCTTTATCTGGTCAGTCTGGTATGTTTTCATAATTGTCTGGATATAATATTATGTTATACTTATTTATTTATACAGAGATCAGGAGGGGGCAAAAGTAATAATTTTTTAAAAACTGTTTAAGAAAGATACTGTAATTACAAAATTTTTATTTCCTTTGCACCAGTTTTTTGAAATGCAGGAGTACCGGTTTTTCTTTCATCGTAAGTTTATAAAATGATTTTTCGCCGGGAAAGATCGGGAAGGAACCTGTTAATAACTTACATTTTTAAGTAAGATATTTTATTTTAAATAACGTTTGACGGACTGATTATAATTGATAATCAGTGCAGATAAACGTGTATTTCAGATCAGGTTAGAAAAACTGCGAACTTGTTTGTGAATTAATAAATAAAAACAATACCTTTGCAAACCGATTTTTTAAATAAAATCTAATATAAAATCATATTATTTATGCCGACAATACAGCAGTTAGTAAGAAAAGGCAGGAAAAAACTGATAGACAAGAGTAAAGCACCTGCTTTAGATTCATGTCCTCAGAGAAGGGGCGTTTGTGTGCGTGTCTACACTACGACACCAAAGAAACCGAATTCAGCTATGAGGAAAGTAGCCAGGGTGAAGCTTACCAATCAGAAAGAAGTTAACGCTTATATTCCCGGTGAGGGCCATAACCTTCAGGAGCACTCGATCGTATTGATCAGAGGTGGCAGGGTTAAAGATCTTCCAGGTGTCCGTTATCACCTTGTACGTGGTGCGCTTGACACATCCGGAGTAGACGGCCGTACTCAGAGAAGATCAAAATATGGCGCAAAAAGGCCAAAGAAATAATACGTAATAAATAAGATAATGAGAAAATCAAAACCAAAGAAGAGGATTATGTTACCGGATCCGAAATACCACGATCCGTATGTAACCAGGTTTGTGAACAATCTTATGTTTAGTGGTAAAAAGAATCTTGCTTTTAAAATTTTCTATGATTCTCTCGACATAATTGGTGATAAATTTAAAAGCGAAGGAAAAACTCCTCTTGAGATATTCAAACAGGCTCTGGATAATGTTACACCTCAGGTTGAGGTAAAAGCACGCAGGGTCGGGGGAGCTACATTCCAGGTACCTATGGAAATACGTTCCGACAGGAAAGTAGCAATCAGCATGAAGAATATGATCTCATTTGCAAGGAAAAGAACAGGTCATTCAATGGCTGAAAGGCTTGCTGCTGAACTTATGGCTGCCTATAAGCTTGAAGGAGGCGCTTACAAGAAGAAAGAAGATACTCACAGGATGGCAGAGGCTAATAAAGCTTTTGCTCATTTCCGGTTTTAACTGATTATCTGAAGCAGGATTAATAAAGTATTGATGGACAATAACCTGAAAAATACCAGAAACATCGGAATCATGGCCCACATCGATGCCGGTAAGACCACTACGACAGAGCGTATTCTGTTTTATACCGGTCGTACCCATCGCATGGGTGAAGTACATGATGGCAATGCCCAGATGGACTGGATGATTCAGGAGCAGGAGAGGGGAATTACAATAACCTCAGCTGCAACCACCGCTTTCTGGAAATACCGGGATGAAGATTATAAGATAAATATTATTGATACTCCCGGACATGTCGATTTCACTGTTGAGGTAGAACGGTCTCTTAGGGTGCTTGATGGTGCGGTGGCAGTTTTTGACGCAGTAGGCGGTGTTGAACCGCAATCGGAAACTGTATGGAGACAGGCCAACAAATACAATGTACCCAGGATTGCTTTTGTAAACAAGATGGACAGGGCCGGGGCTGATTTCTTAAATGTTGTTCAGCAGATAAAGGATAAACTTGGTGCTAACCCTGTGCCTGTTCAACTACCTGTTGGATCAGAGGAAAACTTCAGGGGTGTGATTGACCTGATAAAGATGAAAGCTATTGTCTGGTACGATACCGACGTGACCGGAACAACATTTGAAGTCGAGGAGATACCCCAGGAATTTGCCGAAGAAGCAAATGAATGGAGAGGGAAACTTATAGAATCAGTTGCAGATGTTGATGATACTCTTCTTGCACGATATATCGATGACCATGAATCAATTACGGAAGATGAAATTCTGACTGCGCTCAGAAAATCATCAATACAGGGACTTGCAGTACCGGTAATATGCGGAGCAGCATTTAAGAATAAGGGTATTCAGAACCTTCTTGATTCTATTATTGCTTTTCTTCCTTCACCGGTCGATTTAGGTGCCGTAACAGGAATTGACCCCAGGAATGATAATGAAATAAAGCGTGAGCCTGATGATAATGAACCTATGTCTGCTCTTGCATTTAAGATCGCTACCGATCCTTTTGTGGGCAGGCTGGTCTTTCTTCGTGTATATTCAGGCGTACTTCATGCAGGAGATACTGTTCTGAATACAAGAACCGGGAAAAGAGAACGGATCAACAGGCTTTTCCAGATGCATGCAAATAAGCAGAATCCGAAGGAAAGCATATCTGCGGGAGATATTTGTGCAGGAGTCGGTTTTAAAGATCTTAGAACAGGCGATACTCTCTGTTCAATCCATAAGCCCATAATGTTTGAAGCTATGGATTTTCCTGAACCGGTTATTGGTGTGGCTATTGAACCCAAGACCCAGGCTGATGTCGATAAGCTGTCAATTGCACTTAGTAAACTGGCCGAAGAGGATCCAACGTTCCAGGTAAGAACCGATCCCGACAGCGGTCAGACTATCATAAATGGCATGGGCGAGCTGCACCTTGAGATTCTCGTTGACCGGCTGAAAAGGGAATTCAAGATAGAATGCAACCAGGGTGTTCCTCAGGTTGCTTATAAAGAGGCCATTACAACAAGCGCTGAATTCCGTGAGGTATTTAAGAAACAGACAGGCGGCAGGGGTAAATTTGCCGATATATCTGTTGCACTTATGCCGGCTGAGAATGGAGTAAGGGGTCTCGAATTTGTAAACGAGGTGAAAGGAGGAAATATTCCCAAGGAATACATTCCTGCTGTTGAAAAAGGATTCCGCGAAGCAATGTCTAACGGACCTCTGGCAGGATTCCCGCTCGAAAGCCTTAAAGTAGTACTCAAAGACGGTTCGTACCATCCGGTCGATTCCGATGCCCTCTCTTTTGAAATAGCCGCAAAACAGGCATTCAGGAAATATGCGGGGAAATGCAATCCCGTGATTCTTGAGCCAATAATGTCGACAGAGGTGGTAACCCCTGAAGAATATGTTGGTGATGTCATAGGCGATTTCAACAGGAGAAGAGGTAAGGTGGAAGGTATGGAATCGAAAGCAGGTTTAAGGGTTGTAAAAGCAAAAGTACCTCTGGCCGAGAAATTCGGTTATGTTACAGTACTAAGAACCCTTACCTCAGGAAGAGCAACTTCAACTATGGAGTTTTCTCATTATGAAGAGGTACCTGAAGAAATGGCAAACAGAATTGTAGAAATTACTAAAGGAAAAATTCTTTAAAGAAAATGAGTCAGAAAATTCGTATCAAACTGAAATCTTACGATCATAATCTTGTGGATAAATCCGCTGAGAAGATTGTAAAAACAGTAAAATCAACTGGTGCAGTTGTAAGTGGTCCTATTCCGCTTCCGACACATAAAAAGATTTATACGGTTCTTCGGTCCCCGTTTGTAAACAAAAAAGCAAGAGAGCAGTTTCAGCTTTCATCTTATAAACGGCTGCTTGATATTTACAGCTCAACGCCAAAAACGATTGATGCTTTAATGAAGCTTGAGCTTCCGAGCGGAGTAGAGGTAGAAATAAAAGTGTGAAACCAGTAAAGTAATATAGAAATGCAGGGATTAATT
>JBGPAF010000121.1:0-5733 GCA_041480535.1 Bacteroidia bacterium | reverse complement strand
CGCTTACCTCAGGATACCTGAACCATAAAAAGAAATTTATTTTACCCGCGAAAAGAAGGAACGGGAACGGTAAATTTCTGGTTATGACTGGCGCTTCCGGTCATAACCTTAACAATGTTGATGTGGTTTTCCCACTGGGTACTTTCATTTGTGTAACAGGAGTCTCAGGAAGTGGAAAATCTTCATTGATAAATCAGACTCTTCATCCTGCTCTTGCAAAGAGATTTCATAATTCGGGAAAGATGGCGCTTCCATATAAGGATATTTCAGGACTTGAAAACCTGGATAAAGTTATCGAAGTAAGTCAGTCTCCAATTGGCAAGACACCTCGGTCAAATCCGGCAACCTACACCGGAGTTTTTACAGATATCAGAAAACTTTTCGAGCAAACCACTGAGGCAAAAATCCGTGGATTCAGCGCCGGGAGGTTCTCCTTTAATGTTAAGGGAGGAAGGTGTGAAGGCTGTGAAGGGGCAGGCATGAAAACAATAGAAATGAACTTTTTGCCTGATGTGTATGTCCATTGCAATGAATGCAACGGCAAGCGCTATAACCGCGAGACACTTGAGGTGAAGTATAAAGGACAGTCAATAAGTGATGTTCTTGAAATGACAGTAAACGTAGCCGTTGATTTCTTTGCCAATATGCCTTCGATCTACAATAAGATTAAGACGCTCCAGGATGTGGGGCTCGGATACATGAGGCTGGGACAGCAGTCAACAACACTTTCCGGAGGAGAAGCTCAGCGCATTAAGCTTGCAACAGAACTGGCCCGCCGTGATACCGGCAAGACTCTTTATGTACTTGATGAACCTACAACAGGATTACATTTTGAAGATGTCAGGGTTCTTCTTGATGTGTTGGACAAGCTTGTCGACAGGGGGAACACAGTTATTGTTATCGAACATAACATGGATGTAATAAAAATGGCAGATTACATAATTGATATGGGTAAGGAGGGCGGTAAAGAGGGAGGCGATATCATTTTTTCAGGAACCCCTGAAAAACTGGTGAAATGCAGAGAAAGCTACACAGGATTATATCTTGAACCTGAGCTTAAGGTATAGAATTTATTTATATTTGAGACTAATTTCTTTATTTATGATTACGGAGAAAACAGAAGATCTTATCAAGGATGCATTTGAACAAAAAACATGGCAGGAGATCCATATAACCGATTCATGGAGAGTGTTCAAAATTATCTCTGAACTGGTTGAAGGATTTGAAAAGCTTGCCCGTATTGGCCCGTGCGTCTCAATTTTTGGTTCAGCCAGAACACACTTTAATGATAAATACTACCGGATGGCAGAAGATGTGGCTTTTAAGCTTACTCAAAATGGGTATGGAGTCATAACAGGAGGCGGACCCGGAATAATGGAAGCGGCAAACAAAGGAGCAAAACGGGGAAACGGTAAATCAGTCGGAATTAATATTGATCTTCCTTTTGAACAACGCCCGAATCCTTATATTGATTCAGACAAGCTTATTACTTTCGATCATTTTTTCGTGAGAAAGGTTATGTTTATGAAATATGCTCAGGGATTTATTGTGTTACCGGGTGGTTTCGGGACTTTTGACGAACTCTTTGAAGCTATTACTCTTATTCAGACAAGGAAGATCGGTAAATTCCCTATTATACTGGTTGGGAAAAAATACTGGGGTGGATTATTAAAGTGGATTAATGAAGAAATGCTCAATGAAGAGCAGAATATATCACCGGAGGATCTGAACCTGTTTACCGTAGTGGACACATCAGATGAAGCTGTCGATTATATAGTTGAGTTCTATTCAAGATACCTTCTCAGCCCCAACTTCTAATTATTTTTTTCTAATACGGTCGAGTTCTCTTTCGGAGTCTTTGCGTTTCAGCGTTTCACGCTTGTCATATTCTTTTTTGCCCTTCGACACAGCAATTTCGGCTTTTGCCAAACCTCTTTCATTTATAAACACCTTTATCACTATGACTGTCAGCCCGGTCTCTTTTACCTTTCTTTCTATTTTTTTCAGCTCACGCGATTTCAGTAAAAGTTTCCTCTCTCTTAACGGATCATGATTATTCAGGTTCCCCCACCAGTATTCCGAGATATGCATCCCTTTTATGTACAACTCTCCGTCTCTGAAAAGACAGTAAGAATCGGTCAGGACAGCTTTCCCTGCCCTTAGTGATTTTATCTCTGTTCCAGTAAGTTTAATGCCTGCAATATATTTCTCAAGGAACTCATAATCATGAGAAGCCTTTTTATTTCTGATCGTTATATCTGAGACAGCAGCCCTCATCCTGAAGTTTTACGTGAACAATGCAAAATAAAATTTATCAAATACCATTGTCAAAAACCAGCTCACAGCAATAAATACTATAATGAAGGTCAATGTAGTTGCAATCAGCAGGGGCAGTTTCTTTTTTTCAGGCGGATTTAGCAGCTTCTCCATTCCTGTCCAGAAAATGTAGAGGCCAAAAAGCGCCAGCACATTTATGAATATAAATGATTCAAATAATCTACTGACAATCTGACAAATAAGAAATGGGATAGAAGAATAGGCAATTAATCTAAATGACAGATTAAAATCCCTTCCAAGACCCAGGGCACTGGTGATTTCCTTGAATATGAAGGCAGTGCCGCAGATCACCAGAAAAATCAGTATGAAATACTTAACACCTGTAAAAACAGAATACACTTTTAATAACTCAGTGTTGGTGAACAAAAATGATCCCAGAAAAGCAGAGACTGCGGTCAGGATAATCAGAGGAAATAAGAGACTACCAATTATTAATTTAGGAGATTTGTTCTCCGAATAAATGTCATCCCATGCCATTACGGGATTATGAATTATTTTTTTTATACTGTTAACCAGAAACTTAAAATCCATTATTGACCAGGTTTAATGCCGCAAAATTAAATAAATTTATGGTAATTTGTTTTTAATGCTGATATCAATAAAAATATGAATACCAGGCAGGTTTCAAATTATGATCTGGTTGTGGTTACAGGCCCGACAGCTTCAGGCAAAACATCTCTGGCTGCAGCTCTTGCTTTAAGGCTGAACGGCGAAATAATCAGCGCTGATTCCCGTCAGGTTTACCGGGAAATGAATCTTGGTACCGGTAAAGACTACAATGATTATCTGATAGGGGAGAAACGGATTCCATATCATCTTATTGATATTGCTGATCCTGGATATAAGTATAATGTATTTGAATATCAGCGTGACTTTTCAAAGGTTTTCAATGATTTGAGGTCAAGGAAAAAATTCCCGGTTGTATGCGGTGGTTCAGGATTGTACATTGATTCTATTGTATCAGGGTATAACATGATTGAAGTTCCTCCTGACCCTGCCTTCAGAACCAGCCTTGAAAGAAAGTCAATGGCAGAACTTACAGAGATCCTCTCTGCTTATAAAAAGTTGCATAACAAAACTGATATTGACACAAAGAAAAGAGCAATCCGTGCAATCGAAATCGAGCGTTATATTAGTGTCAGGAAGGAGAAGCAATCTCAGTTTCCTGAAATAAATCCTCTGATTACAGGGATATTATACAGTCGTGAGAAAAGACGCGAAAGAATCAGTGAACGATTAAAACTCCGGTTTGATGAAGGAATGGAAAATGAAGTCAGGCAATTATTGAACCAGGGACTCGATCCGGACGTATTAATATATTATGGCCTTGAATACAAGTATATAACTCTGTTTGTCACCGGCAGGATTTCATATAATGAAATGTACAACTCGCTCGAGACCGCAATCCATCAGTTTGCAAAACGGCAAATGACGTGGTTCCGGGGCATGGAACGAAAGGGTATAAAGATCAACTGGATCGACGGTGAGTTGCCAATAGAGGCGAAAGCAGAGAAAGTTCTGGATCTGTTATTTCAGGTACGTATCCAGCCATTCGAAAAACTCCCTCTGCCAGATCACTGAATTCTGCGGCTTAAGGACCCAGTGACTTTCATCTTCAAAGAAAAGCAGTCTGCTTGGAATGTTATGCAGCTGTGCAGCCTGGAATGCTTCCATACTCTGCGTATAGGGTATTCTGAAGTCGTTTGCACCGGTAATTATAAGGATAGGTGTATCCCAATTGTCAGCCCTGAGATGAGGTGAAAACTTATAGCTTTTTGGGTTATCCCAATAAGGTCCTTCATAATCCTTGTTAACAAACCACATCTCTTCCGTGGAGCCGTATTCACTGATGAAGTCGAAAATCCCGCAATGCGAGATGAATGCCTTGAATCTTCCTCCGTGGATCCCTGCAAGATAAAAGACTGAATATCCTCCATAGCTTGCGCCGACTGCACCCATTCTGTCAGCATCGACGTATGGTTCTTTTGCCATTGCATCTGTGGCATCAAGATAATCCTGCATATTTGCTCCTCCGTAATCGCCTGATATCTGTTCTTTCCATGCCTGCCCGAATCCGTTAACACCCCGTCTGTTAGGTGCAAAAATAATGTATCCTTTTGCTGCCATCATCTGGAAGTTCCATCTGTAAGACCAGAATTGAGTCAGTGGGCTCTGCGGACCGCCCTCGCAGAAGAGCAGTGCCGGATATTTCTTCGAAGGGTCGAAATCAGGTGGATAAACTACCCACATCTGAAGGTTCTGATTATCTTTTGTCTTAATATACTTTTCAGCAGTTTTGCCCATCCTAATTGATTCATAGATTGTTTTGTTGATGAAGCTTAACTGTTTTACCTCTCCTGAAGCCATATCAACCTTTGAAACTTCAGGTGCCATCGACATTGAATTCTGCTGGGCTATAAGAACTCCTGATTTAAGAGTTATGGGGTTAAGATCATATACGCCAGTAGTTAATTTGTCAACCCCTTTTGCGGATAGGTTTGTTTTAAATACCTGTGTGGTTCCTAAATATGCACAGGTGAAATAGAGAGTCTGATTATCCGCCCAGTTGATACTTGCAACATCGAAGGTCCATCCTTTTGTGATCCATGTCCGTGTTCCGGCTTTTATATCATAAACAAACAACCTGTCAAGATCAGCCTCGTATCCATCTCTTTCCATACTCTGAAAGGCAATTTTTGAACCATCAGGTGAGAAAACAGGGTATCTGTCGTATCCATGGTTACTTTCAGAAATATTTACCTCATTTCCTGATGAGACATCATAGAGATAAATATCAGAATTAGTGCTTTTTGCATCCTCTTTTCCTCTTAACCTTTTGGAGGTGTATGCAATATTTTTCCCGTCGGGACTCCATGATATTTCTGTTTCATCAAAATATGGTGAAGTAGGGGACTCAAATTTCTGATCTTTCATAATATCCTTTTCATCAGATACCTGTGCCCCGTTGAAAGATGCAACAAAAATATGGCTGTATGAGTAATCGCTCCAGGTATTCCAGTGTCTGTACATCAGATCATCTATAATTCTAACCTTTGCTTTGGGCAGATTATGTTTTTCATTAGCAGTCTGATCAAGTTTTATCCTTTTCGTAAAGTAAATTTTATTTCCAGCCGGAGAAATATTGAATATCTCAAATCCGGAAATACCTGTCACTTTTTTCTGGTCCGATCCGTCAGAATTCATTGTCATGAGATTTTCCCCATTAACAAAAGCAATCTTTTTGCCATTGTTAAACCATTGGGGAGAACTTCCTCCTTCTGAAGTAAGTTGGACAGGATCATCTCCATCACTGGATATCTTGAAGATATTTGTTTTCCTGGCTTCGCTCTGGAGGTCAATCCTGGTTACTGTATATAAAACCGATGATCCGTCAGG
>JBGPAF010000120.1:0-5736 GCA_041480535.1 Bacteroidia bacterium | reverse complement strand
CCATCGCCATGTATTTGAGATTAGCATTTACAAGTGATTGATTTTCACGGCCTGTAGAGAAAGTGGTATACTTTCCGAAAACTCCCACTTCAAATATTGTCAACAGGCTGTCGAGGCCATTGTATGAAGCAGGATTCATAATATTGATTGACTTGTCGGATAAAAAAGCGATGCTTGTTCCTCCCATAGCCTTAAATGGGCCGATACTGTTGCCTTCAAGATACCCAAGTCCGAAAATTGAATAAGGTGATGAAGTAGTTTGTGAGGAAACACTGCCGAGCTTAAAGATCAGTAGAATTAAAATCAGAATATATGTTTTTCCCGGCTTGAACATGTCAAATTAATAAGATAAGTAATAGATTCTCAGTTTTACAGGAGGCTTTTTCCCTTCCACAAGGAGTCTGTCTAAAGATGATCTGAATTCTTCCTGTTCCAATGCAATAAGCAACCCGTGCTCATAATCAAAATCTGCGTCTGAAAGCTCATCATTTATAAAGGCAGTGATATTATAGACATAACGGGTGTCCCTGACATATAATTCATCAAATTCCAAGGATGCAGTCAACGACTTGGTTGCATCATCCGGATCCGTCAGAACTGAATTTATCCTGTTTTCCTTATCTGTATCATAAATATATAAATTTTCAGGTAATCTGAACAGATCATAACTGTTTAGTACAGGCTCTATTACCAGTTCGGCTCTCAGGATTTTCCATCTTTGCTGTTCCAGAATATTATCCAGAGTCGGAAACTGGATTTTCGGCAAAAGCCCGGTCATGCCCTGCATGTATCCTTTATAACCAGTTTCACCTGATGGCATCTCATTACCCTCCATTTTGATACTGCTGAGTGAAGTATTGGTCAGATCGTACCGGACACCGTTAAACTGATGATTTGACGCACCCATTGAGATTGATATCTCATCTTTTTCCGGCTCAAGGTTATCAATATGGTAATAAATCTTTAACGTTATCTTTCCTTCTGCAGCATCAAAACCAATTACAGCATTATTTTCTGCAGAACCCGGAGTTAAAATGAATCCTTTTAAATAATCGTTGAACCATTCTTCAGATGAGACGATTTCATCTTTATTCTTTATATAGTTGAATATTTCCTCTCCGAGAGCGTTGATATTTATAGAGATAGAAGTATCAGCGGAATTTGGTTCCGGATAAAAATTAATGGTCCCAACAGCTTCCGGTGAATAACTGAACGAACTATTGTTATAAAGATAGTTGTCCTCTAACAGTGTAATATTTTCAGTAAGTTTGTGAATACTGAGCGACATTAAAGAAGCAGTGTCTCCGTAACTGTAACCGTTGTATGGCAAGATAAAAACTGAGGAATCGAATATTGCTTTTTCATCAATTTCAGAAAAAGCCTCGTAAGCAAGGTCAAAATAGGATTCACACTTTACAGATCCGAAAATATCATCTTTATAATTGCCGGCTAATATTTTTCCCGTACCCGATGTCCGGAGTGAATCAAGTAAAATTGTGGACATCTCCACCCTGAAAGTATCAATGACCTCTAATCTGGTTTGTGAATCAAAAAAATCCTTGCCAATAGTGAATTCGTATGTTTTTGTACAGGAAGCAATAAACATCATACCTGTGACAAAAATAATGCTAATTATTAAAGAAATCCTTGTAAATGAGAAGTTTCGCTTGCCTTCCTTACCCTCACCGATACCCTTCATCAATCTTTCAGTTTCTGCAAATGAATATCAAAACAGGATGTAAACAAAGCATAACATTACAAACACCAAAAAAGAGTAGACCTACTGGCGTTTTTTAAAGATTTTTCTTACTTTATGAAATAAAGCCCGGAAAGAATCAGAGGTTGAAATATTTTATTAACTTTAGTCGTTAATAAGTAGCATCTTGTCTACAATTTTAAGGCATATATCTACAAAGCTTTTAATTGAGGTATGCTTCAGATAGTTTTGTGTGATTTATTAACAAAAAACTGCGAAAAATGACATACAAAGAGGTTAAGATTTGGATCAAAGTACTGGTTTTAATTCTGGCCGTGCCTTTCTTCAATTCATGTAAAGATCCGGAGGTAGATCTGGTTGGCAACTGGGTGGAATTATCTGACTTCGATGGCATACCGCGGACTGACGCTGTTGGTTTTTCGATTGGGAACAAGGGTTATATCGGCACAGGGTATGACGGGGATGAAAGACGTGTTGATTTCTGGGAGTATGATATTACAAAAAATACATGGACTCAGAAAGCAGATCTGCCAGGCGTGGCAAGAAACGGGGCAATTGGTTTCGGAACTGATACTAAAGGTTATATAGGTACAGGTAATGACGGAAAAAACAAACTCAACGATTTTTATGAATTCGATCCCGTGGCTAATACCTGGACAAGAAAAGCTGATTTCGCCGGAACAGCCAGATATGGGGCCATCGCCATGTCAATTAGCAACAAAGGCTATGTCGGAACCGGATATGACTCCAAATATTTAAAGGATTTCTGGCAATATGACCCGGACACTGATACCTGGACCCAGAAAACAAGTATAGGAGGG
This sequence comes from Bacteroidia bacterium, assembly GCA_041480535.1. Classification (GTDB taxonomy): domain Bacteria; phylum Bacteroidota; class Bacteroidia; order Bacteroidales; family VadinHA17; genus LD21. Next base: position 3,198 of record JBGPAF010000120.1, on the reverse strand, counting down.
AGCAAAAGAGAAGATGCAGCATGTTTTGTAATAAATGGAAAAGGTTATTTGCTTACCGGATGGGATAATGGATACCAGAATGATCTATGGGAATATAATCCTGCCGCAGATGCCTGGACAGAAAAAAGAGAAATAACTAACATATCTGATGAATCTTATGATGATAATTATACTACTATCATTGGCAGAAACAAAGTGGGATTCAGCATAAATGGAAAGGGTTATATTGCTACCGGGGGCCAGACTACAGGTCAGGATGTTTGGGAATATAATCCCACCACTGATTTGTGGACTGAAAAAACATTATTCGAAGGTACAACAAGAGGTAATGGCGTAGGTTTTGCAGTTGGCAGCCGGGGCTATGTAACCACCGGGAGCAGCGGCTCAGTTTATTTCGATGATATCTGGGCATTTGATCCTGATGCCGTGTATGATAAAAATGATTAATAAAAGAAGTTGTTTATATTCTGCCCTCTTATTGGTAATAATACTGTCAGCAGTGATATACGCCAGAAGAGGGCATTTTTATAAGGTTGATGTATTTAAAAGTGGAAACGGATGGGGTTATGATGTATTAATAAAAAATAAAACCTATGTCCATCAGCCTTATATGCCCGCAGTCGAAGGGCAGGTTCCTTTCAATGACAAACAGTCAGCAAGAAAAACGGGCCGGCTAGTGGTAAAAAAAAACAGGAATCATAAGTCACCGGCAGTAACCAGGGAAGAATTAAAATCTATAATCGGGAATTAGAAAACTGTCGTGCAAGTCGTGCAGGTCAAAAGCATAATCTATTCTGGACTTGCAAGACCACAAGACCGCAAGACTGCAAGACAATTATTCGTACAGCAGGTATTTTTCCCTGATTTTCCCAAACCTCTCAAGTCCATCCTTCCATGAGACCCTAATCTCCTCAGCGCTCATACCTTTCTGAATCTGCTCCCTGAGAGCGGGCCCGGCAGCAAGCACATCAAAATAAGAAGTGAAGAAATTGTTTTTTTCCGGATAGCTCCGGTAAGCGTCGATTACCCAATCAAGATTTATCTGAGGAGATGGAACAAGCTTATCTTTTATTGCATTTCTTAAATCGGTCCCGTAACATTTCTCACCCAGAAGAGGAGGATTTTTTGCCCCGGGAAAGCTTTCCGGTGTAAAGCTGAATCCTTTGTCAGGCAGTTTTGGCGATCCGTAAACCTGGAATGGATATGGAGTTCCTCTGCCCAGAGAAATATTTGTGCCTTCAAAAAAACAAATGGACGGGTATAAATATATTGAATTCTGATTTGGCAGGTTAGGTGACGGTTTTATCGGAAGTTCATACAGCGTTTTATGAGTGTAATCCTTACACTTAATAACTGTTAGGTCGCATTTAACGCTGTTTTTCAGCCACCCTTCACCATTGAGCATCTGAGCATATTCACCAACTGTCATGCCATGAACAACCGGTACCGGATCCATTGCGACAAACGACCGGAAGACAGTATCAGCAATATTGCCGTCGAAATAAAAGCCGTTGGGATCCGGCCTGTCAAGTACAATGCATTTCACATTATTTTCTGCGCAGGCTTCCAGGACATAATGAAGTGTGGATATATATGTGTAGAATCTTACCCCGACATCCTGGATATCGAACAATATGATTTCGATATCTTTAAGATCCTCCGGAGTTGGTTTGAGGTGTCCGCCGTAAAGGCTTATTATCCTCACTCCTGTTTCCGCATCCTTACCATCCTGGATCTGATCACCTGCATCAGCAAGATCCCTGAAGCCATGTTCCGGTGCAAATATTACACTTATATTGATCCCGATCCTTAACAAAGTATCTACAAGATGTGTCTTCCCTACCATTGAGGTCTGATTGGCAACAATTGCTACAGATTTGCCTGCAATTAAATGCTTATACTGATCAATCTGGCTTGCACCCGGAACCGGGATCTTGTCTGGTCCGGCACATGATGAGGACAAAACAGCATAAATCAGAAGGTAAAGAGTAAAGAATGACCTTTTCATGAGCAAACGATTTGTTTATGTAAATCTAAGATATTTTCTTTTTGCTCCGCTGGCGCGGATTTATAATCCGTGCCATTTCAGGCACCGATAGCAAATCGGCGCCAGCAATTGTTTTTTTGTTAATTTTGAAACATTAATTATTAGATGAATTTACCATATTTCATAGCCCACAGGCTCATAAAAGGGCGGCGTGAGGGAACCTCATTTTCACGACCTATAAATGTCATTGCCATTGTTGGCATTGCGATGGGCCTCGCAGTCATGATACTTGCAGTCTCGATCCTTACGGGTTTTAAGCAGCAGATAAGAAACAAAATCGTAGGATTCGGATCAAACATCCAGATATTGAATTTTGACTCCAATTATTCACTTGAGACCATACCGATAAGCGACACACAGTCATTCATCCCGAAAATAAAGCAGATGCCGGGGATAAAGCATATCCAGGTATTTGCTACAAAAGCCGGGATAATAAAAACCACAGATGCAATTCAGGGAGTTGTTCTGAAAGGAGTCGGCAGTGATTTTGACTGGAGATTCTTCAAAAGTAACATTATTGACGGCTCAGTTTTTACTGTTACTGATACCGGACGAACCAACCAGGTGATAATATCAAAGAAGATATCTGATATGCTCAGGCTGAAAACAGGCGATTCCTTTGCAATGTATTTTGTGCAGGATCCGCCCAGAAGCAGGAAGTTCACAATAAGCGGCATTTATGAAACCAGCCTTGAGGAATTCGATAAAATGTATGTCTACTGCGACATAGGACATATTAAACGCCTCAACGGGTGGGAAGATGACCAGGTAAGCGGATTTGAAATATTCATAAATGATTTCGACAAGCTCGATGAGATGACCATGGCTGTCAGGGATGCAATAGGATACAGGCTTCTGGAAGATGAGACAAAGTATAAAGTAACCAATATCAGGGTAAGATACCCGCAGATATTCGACTGGCTTAATTTCCAGGACATGAATGTTATAATTATTATTACACTGATGCTGCTGGTTGCCGGTTTTAACATGATTTCAGGCTTGTTGATTCTCATACTTGAAAAGACAAATATGATAGGGATTTTTAAAGCCCTCGGTTCAGAAAATGGAACAATAAGGAAAGTTTTCCTTTACCAGGCTGCTTACCTTATTGCCAAAGGATTGTTCTGGGGAAATATAATCGGCATCGGCCT
>JBGPAF010000119.1:0-5806 GCA_041480535.1 Bacteroidia bacterium | reverse complement strand
TGGAAAAGAATTCCAAAATATACATTGCCGGGCACACAGGGCTTGTCGGATCGGCATTGACACAGACTCTGAAAGAAAAAGGTTACAGCAACCTGCTTTTGAGAACTATGGAAGAACTAGACCTTTCCAATCAGAAATCAGTCGATGAGTTTTTTGCTGCTCAGCGGCCGGAATATGTACTTATAGCAGCAGCAAAGGTCGGCGGCATAGTTGCCAACAACACATTAAGAGCCGATTTTATATATGTCAACCTGATGATCCAGAGCAATATGATATATTCAGCATGGAAATATGAAGTGAAAAAACTGCTTTTCCTCGGATCCACCTGTATATATCCCAAAAATGCGCCTCAGCCTCTGAAGGAAGATTATTTGCTCACCTCACAGCTTGAATTTACAAATGAGCCCTATGCAGTTGCCAAAATCGCAGGACTTAAGATGTGCGAGTCGTTCAATATCCAGTATGACACCAATTTCATTGCCGTAATGCCCACAAATCTTTATGGTCATGGCGATAACTATAATCTGGAGTCTTCACATGTCCTGCCTGCCCTGCTCAGAAAATTCCACCTTGGAAAATCTCTTGAAGATGGGAACATCGAGGCAATCAGGAAAGATCTGAACAGATATCCAATCGAAAAAATTAATGGAAGTGCGGATGAAAAAAGCATCCTTTCAATACTTGACAGATACGGAATAAAGATCACCGGTACAGGCCACTCAGGTAAGAAGCAGGTTGCCGTCACTATCTGGGGAACCGGAGCTCCCCTGAGGGAATTCATGAACTCGAAGGACATGGCCGAAGCATGTGTTTTTGTTATGGAAAATATTGACGTCAAGGACATAACAGCAATACATAAAACCGGTCAATCTGATCCGGAATATCATCCGCCGCATTTTCTGAATATAGGTACAGGCGAGGAGATCTCAATAAAGGATCTTGCCAATAAGGTAAAAGCACTGACAGGGTTCACAGGTGAGGTTGTTTTTGATTCCTCGAAGCCAGACGGAACAATGCGGAAGGCAACGGATACCAGCGCCCTGAAAGGTTTAGGATATAAACACAGGATTACTCTCGATAAGGGGCTGGAGGAGACGTATGGGCAGTACCTTAAGTACCTATAATTTATTTAGTTACTACGAAAAGACCCCCTTTTTGATTTCCCCCCAGAGGGGGGAAAAATTCCCTGCGACTACCAGAGATACTATTAGAATTTTGAGATTTTTCGCCCCCTACAGGAGGGCTGAGCGTATAGAAACAGCCCGGTGGGCTGTTTTAGCGAAGAGCCTGTTTGCAGCGGAGGGTACGACGAAGGAGGCAGAGGGGGTTTCAAGTTTTAATCAGAGCCTTCTGAGAAACGTCATCGGTATATTAACGACAAGATTCTGGTCGAGCCTGTCGATGCGAACGACAACCCTGCTGTGCGATCCTATTGTCACCAGTTCACCGGTGAGTCCGACAAGAGAGCCGCGGATAACTTCAACATTATCTCCCTGTTTGAATTTTTCGGATGATATTTCAATTTCGGTATCGCTGTTTATAAGCAGACGGAGGTTATCTATCTGGTTCTCGGGTATTGAGGCAGGCTGGCCCTCGAAAGTGATAAAGCGTACAACTCCGAAGGTTTGATATACTTTGGGATAATCTTTAGGGATCACTTTCACAAAGACATATGATGAAAGCAATGGTCTCTCAACAAGTTTTTTCCGGTCGCTCCATATCCTGAATGTCTTCTGCAAGGGCAGGAACACCTCCACTCCCGCTTCCATGAGCCTGTCTCGCACTTGTTTTTCGGCTCTAGGATTTGTGTAGATGGCGTACCATTTGGGATCAATTTGCTTCTTAAGAGGTATCGGGGTAACTATATTTCCGGTTTTTTTAGGATCCATTGGGGTTGCAGAATTTAAAGCGGAGACAAAGATAATTTATTTTGTTCATTTTTTGCTCGCTATAAATCCATGTCACTTTCTTTGTCTTGAAACAAAGAAAGTAACCAAAGAAAATTCAAGGCTGCAGATAATTTTGGGGCTCCTGTTTTTCAGCTTGCCCACGCAATACAACTCGCTCTCCGCCTGATGGCGGATCGCTCAAACAGTATTGCTTACAACAGGCCATCGCAGCAAGCCTCAAAACAGTCGCTTTCTCCCAAAATTCTCTGAGGCCATTTGAAATCCAAAAACACATAACCAACTATAATTTGAAACGGTGGGAGAGCAAACCGAAAATGGCGCGAACTGCGGCATGTTTGGTAGCGCCATCACGGCATCGCGCAGCGAGCGTACAAACATGCTGCAGTTGTCATTTTCGGCGCCCTTTTCTTTGGTTCATTTCTTTTGGACGAACAAAAGAAATGAACATTTAAAACGAATTTTTTTATTATATAAAAATCCCTACCTTTGCGCCATAAACAAAATACCAACTGCCATGGCTGAGAAGACCAGATATTCGGATGAGGAGCTTGAGGAATTCAGGCAGATCATCCTGGCGAAACTTGATAAAGCCAAAAGAGATTACGAAATTCTTAAATCCAGTATAACTCACGAAGAGAGTAATGATACTATGGATACCTCTCCCACATTTAAAGTGCTGGAAGAGGGTGCCACTACCCTGTCAAAGGAAGAGGCCGGCAGACTTGCACAACGTCAGCTGAAATTCATTCAGCACCTGCAGGCTGCACTTATAAGGATCGAAAACAAAACCTACGGCATATGCCGCGAAACAGGAAAGCTTATTTCGAAGGAAAGACTAAGGGCTGTACCGCACGCAACGCTGTGTATTGATGCGAAGATGAAGCAGAAGTAAAGTAGGTCTTGCGGTCTTGCAGTCCTAAAAGAAAAGAAATACAATAGTCAGGTAAACCGTCTCAGAAATGGGGCGGTTTTTTTATTTGAAGAAACTTATTTTTTTATTTATTTTTCATTTTTTGCTCGCCCAAAGCCAAGTTATTTTGACTTCGTCGAGCTCGTCAGGCTAAAGCCTTCCTAAGTTCTTTGTCTTGAAAGATTTTTGTTCATTTCTTTTGTTCGTCCAAAAGAAATGAACCAAAGAAAAGGGCGCCGAAAATGATAAGTTCAGCCTGTTTTTACGCCCGCTACGCAAAGCCTTATTGGCGCTACAAAACAGCCTGAACTTCGCACCATTTTCGGTTTGCCCACACGCCGCCATAATCTAACTTTCTGTTAGCGACAAGACCCCCTCTGCCGCTTTGCGGCATCTCCCCAAAGGGGGGCGAAAAATCAGTAGTGATAATTGGGTTTCAAAAGGCCTCAGAGAATTTTGGGATAAAGCGACTGTTTTGAGGCTTGTTGCGGTGGCCTGCTGTAAGCAATACTGTTTGAGGAGAATCCGCCATTTGGCGGATCCGACGAGTTGTATTGCGTGAGCAAGCCTCAAAACAGTCGCCCCAAAATTCTCTGCAGCCTTGAATTTTCTTTGGTTACTTTCTTTGTTTCAAGACAAAGAAAGTAACATGGATTTGGACGTACAAAAGAACCGAGGAAGGCTTTAGCCTGACGAGATCGGCGAAGCCAAATGAACAACATTAGTTTTTGATTACAGCAATCCTGACAATAACATCATCAATATCCACTTCACGGATATTAACATCTGTAAGATGATTTATTACCTCTACTCTCGTAGCCAGGGTCTGCGAGCCGATATACCCTGCATGCCGTTTTATGGCTTCACGGACCAGATCATGATCTTCTATAAGAACAGTTATCTTGTCAGTTACATCAAAGCCGCTCTCTTTACGGATATTCTGGATCCTGTTCACGAACTCCCTTGCAATACCTTCATAACGCAGCTCATCGGTGACGGTTATATCAAGTGCAACTGTAAGCTTACCGTCATTTGCAACCTGCCAGCCAGGAATATCCTCTGAGATGATCTCCACATCGGCGGTTGTCAGAATAACCTCCTTACCGTCAATTAACATCTTATGACTACCGGTGCTTTCAAAATCAGCTATCTCCTGCCGGGTCAGCTCTGAAATAGCCCTGCTTATATCCTTCATCATCTTTCCATAACGCGGACCAAGTGTTTTAAAGTCAGGCTTAACCTTCTTAACCAGGATTGCAGAAGTGTCGTCAATATATTCAACATCCCGTACATTCACTTCGGTAAGGATCAGATCCTTCACCGATTCAAATTTTTCCCTGAACGATTTCTCAGTAACAGGAACCATGATCCTGGCAAGCGGCTGACGGACTTTAATTCCAACCTTACGCCTTAGCCCGAGGATCATTGAAGAGACATTCTGGGCGATATCCATTCTCTCCTCGAGATCCTTGTCGATCAGATCCTCATCATGTTCCGGGAAAACGGCCAGGTGAACAGAGTCTTCATTATGCCTGCCGGTGGTAGTGTTAAGGTCGCGGAAAAGCTGATCCATATAGAACGGGGCTATCGGAGCCGCAAGCCTGCTCACTGTTTCGAGACACTGAAAGAGTGTCTGGTAAGCAGAAAGCTTATCGTTATCATAATCGCCTCCCCAGTACCGTTTCCTGTTAAGACGAACATACCAGTTGCTCAGGTTCTCCGTTACAAACTCCTGGATAGCCCTTCCGGCACGTGTGAGATCATAATCTTCATAACACTTCCCGACCTCTTTAACAAGTGAGTTCAGAAGTGAGATGATCCACCGGTCAATTTCAGGCCGCATATTCACAAGAATGTCCCTCTCGGAAAATCTGAAATTATCAATGTTTGCATAAAGTGCGAAAAAGGAATAGGTGTTGTAGAGAGTCCCGAAGAATTTCCTTTTCACCTCGTCAATGCCGGAACTGTCAAATTTCAGGTTGTCCCACGGCTGGGCATTTGTGAGCAGATACCAGCGCAGGGGATCGGAACCATACTCTTCAATAGTCGTGAACGGATCGACTGCATTGCCAAGACGCTTCGACATCTTGTTGCCATTCTTGTCGAGGACAAGTCCGTTTGAAATTATATTTTTAAATGCAACAGAATCTGATATCATTGTGGCTATTGCATGCAGTGTAAAAAACCATCCTCTTGTCTGGTCGACACCCTCAGCAATAAAATCGGCGGGGAACATACCGCTGAAGTTTTCCTTATTCTCAAAAGGATAATGAGCCTGTGCATAAGGCATAGCGCCCGAATCGAACCACACATCGATCAGATCAGGCTCGCGTAACATCTTTTTACCGGAGGGGCTCACAAGGATAATTCCATCAACAAACGGCCTGTGGAGATCAAACTTCTCATAATTGGCTGATGAATTATCACCCTCGACAAACTTCTCAAGAGGGTTCCTGGTCATAAATCCGGCAGCGATTGATTTCTCGATTTCAGTTTTCAGCTCACCTGCCGAGCCGATGCATTTTTCCTCTTTCCTGTCTTCTGTCACCCATATCGGAAGAGGCGTACCCCAGAATCTTGAACGCGAAAGGTTCCAGTCGACAAGATTCTCGAGCCATTTGCCGAACCTTCCTGTTCCGGTTGACTGCGGTTTCCAGTTGATAATGTTGTTCAGCTCTATAAGACGGTCACGGAATGCTGTTGTACGGATGAACCATGAATCAAGCGGATAATATAACACCGGCTTATCGGTCCTCCAGCAATGCGGATAGCTGTGAACCTGTTTTTCAATCCTGAATACTTTTCCCTGCTGTTTCAGATTAACAGCTATATCAACATCAAGGGTATCGGCATCAGGAGGTATATTATCATCGTACTCATTCTTTACGGGTCGGCCTTCAAAACCTGTATAAGAACCTGTATTTACTCTCTCTCTTACAAAATTTATATCAAGATCGATGATCGGCACCATATATCCGCGCTTGTC
>JBGPAF010000118.1:0-5819 GCA_041480535.1 Bacteroidia bacterium | reverse complement strand
TGGGTATAAAACTCAGGCATGCTATCATAAATGTGATTAACCGGCTTATAAGAATCATAGTTTCGATCATATTTGACAACAAGTTTATCATCTGTCATTAACCACAAATTATTCGCACCGTCAACCAGAACATTATATATTGAAAAATACGGAATAGATAAAGAATCGTCAGTTTTATGATAATAATTTTTAAAAGAATATCCATCGTACCTGCTCAAGCCATCCCAGGTTGCAATCCATATAAAACCTGAACTGTCAACTGCAACTGCCCGGACATCATTGTGGGATAAACCATCCCTGGTTGTGAAAGTCTGAATATTGAAATTCTGAGCAGTCAGTGTTTCACTGCAAAGAAATAACAGACAGATAAAATATTCAGAGACAGAAAAAATGTGTCTGCGAAACGGAAGCATTTTAATATTCGATTTTCGAAAATATTTATAATTAAGCAGGACGGATTAAAAGTCATCAAAAGAAATAAAAAAAAACAGGATAATGAAAAGAACAACTATTTTTGACACACAATGGAATTTAAGCTCATATCGGATTTTCAGCCTACCGGCGACCAGCCGGAAGCTATAATCCAGCTTGTCGACGGACTGAACAAGGGAGTGCCTTACCAGACACTTCTTGGGGTGACCGGATCGGGAAAGACATTCACTATTGCAAGTGTCATCGAAAAAGTTCAGCGCCCGGTTCTGGTTCTGAGCCATAACAAAACACTTGCGGCACAGCTTTACGGGGAATTCCGCCAGTTTTTCCCCGAAAACAGGGTCGAATATTTTGTTTCATATTACGATTACTATCAGCCCGAAGCATATCTTCCGGTAACAGACACTTACATTGAGAAGGACCTTTCAATAAACGAAGAGATCGAAAAACTGAGGCTGAGCGCCACATCTGCATTGCTTTCGGGAAGAAAGGATGTAATCGTTGTTTCATCTATTTCATGTATCTATGGAATTGGAAATCCGGATGATTTTCATTCAAATACTGTTCACATCCGGCAGGGACAGACCATTGCCAGGAACCTGTTTTTGAGAAAACTTGTCGACGCTCTTTATTCGCGGAATGAACTGGAATTTAAGCATGGTACGTTCAGGGTAAGGGGTGATACTGTAGATATTTTTCCTGCATATGCGGATATTGCAGTCCGGGTCGTGTTCTTTGGGGACCAGATCGAAGAAATATCATCATTTGATCCTGTTGACGGGAATCAGATAGAGACTTTAAACGAATATATTGTTTATCCTGCCAACATTTTTGTAACGACCAGGGAAAGGATTAATCAGGCAATTGGACTTATACAGGATGATCTTGTCAGACAGGTTACCCATTTCAGGGATATTGGAAAGAGGGAAGAGGCTAAAAGACTTGAACAGAGGGTACTTTATGACCTTGAAATGATAAAGGAACTAGGATACTGCAGTGGCATTGAAAATTATTCACGTTATTTTGACGGAAGAAGTTCGGGTACAAGACCTTTCTGCCTGCTGGATTACTTCCCGGAAGGTTTCATTACTGTGATTGATGAAAGCCATGCAAGCGTTCCTCAGATAAGGGCTATGTTTGGCGGCGATCATTCCCGCAAGCAGACACTAGTTGAATATGGTTTCAGGCTTCCGGCAGCCCTCGACAACAGGCCGATGCGAATAGAGGAATTTGAAGCACTGACAGGACAGACGATCTTCGTAAGCGCCACACCTGCAGATTATGAACTTGAAAAAAGCGAAGGTGCTTATGTCGATCAGGTTATCAGACCAACTGGTTTGCTTGATCCGCCGATCGATGTACGGCCAAGTCTAAACCAGATTGATGACCTTATGGCTGAGATCAGGAGCAGGTCTAAAGCAGGAGAAAGGATACTGGTAACAACCATTACCAAAAGAATGGCAGAAGAACTGGCTGCTTATCTGTTAAGATATGACATCAAATGCCGTTACATTCATTCGGATATTGATACTCTTGAACGCATCGATATTCTTGAAGGATTGCGCACAGGTGATTTTGATGTACTTGTAGGAGTAAACCTTCTGAGAGAGGGACTGGATTTGCCGGAAGTCTCTCTTGTTGCTATTCTCGATGCTGACAAGGAGGGATTTTTGCGTTCTGCACGATCTCTTACCCAGACGGCAGGGAGAGCGGCCAGGAACCTGAACGGCAAGGTTGTCATGTATGCCGATGTTATTACAAGGAGCATGCAGGAGACTATCAATGAGACTAACAGGCGAAGGGAAAAACAACTGAGGTATAATGAAAAGATGGGTATAACTCCCAGGCAAATTGTCAAGAAAACAGGGACGATCCTGAGCGGTTTTAGCAAGAAGGGGATAGCAGTCAAAGCTTATTTTGAACCAGACAGGCCTGATATCGCAGCTGATCCGGTTATAAAATATATGAATAGTGAAGCTCTTGAAAAGGCTATTGAAAAAACCAGGAAAAACATGGAGAAAGCCGCTTCAGAGCTTGATTTTATTGAAGCAGCAAGATTCAGGGATGAGCTGGCAGATTTGGAAAAGCTTCTGAGAAATAAGTCGCAATAAAAAACTCAATAATTGATCATTGAGCAGCAAACCAGTCACTTTTACTTCCTGTTCCGGCATTTGTCACTGTACCAATTATTTCTTTGTCACCGACAGTGCCTGAATATTTTTCATTGTCTATAGTAAACGAAAATGAATAGCCACTCAGCCTCCCGTCTGTGACGCTATAAGATTTTCCACCGGAATTAAATGTCCCGCTGACGAACTGAAATTCTTGTATGAGGTTTAGTTCTCCGTTTACAAGCTTCCAGGTACCACCAACTTTGGCAGGAACAATCCAAAGGTAAGCCGTATTCCAGCTGTTCCAGTTCTCTTCGGTGGTAACCTCATAATCTGATTTCCAATCGGCCATATTAAACGTATTTGACACTATGCGTGTTCCGGGCTTAAGATCAAGTAATCTTGGCCGAAGCTTAAGATTTATTTCAGGCAGCAGAAACATTGTAATGACAGTAGCTTTTGAAAGATCTGTCTCATAAAGGTCAGCCTGAATGAATTCTGCCTTTTCGCCTATACCTTCTTTTCTGGCATTTTCCTTCGACAATGCCACCATATCAGGGTTATATTCAACTCCTAAAGCCCTGGCGCCGATTTTTGCTGCAGTAATAACAGTCCGTCCGTCGCCGGAACCAAGGTCAATAACAAAATCGTTTGACGTGACCTTTGCTATTTCAAGCATTTTGTCAACAAGTTCCTGCGGTGTAGGTACCCATACAACGTCTTTGCCACGCTGACCTATCTCGGGCACATATTCAGTCCCAGACAGTTTTTCCTGAGCCGGGAGACTGGCCGTCATCAATGACAATAGCACAAAAATCACTGCTGCGATTAAAGAAACTCTTGTTTTCATAATAGATATACTATTTTTTCAGAAGTATAAGAAGAGATTAAAATTATAAAATTAATATCAGATTCTGATAAGGTTTCTTACATAGTTAGCGATGGCAAGAGACGATGTTAATCCCGGTGATTCAATACCTATAAGATTTATAAAACCAGGATAACCCCTTTCAGTCTCTTCTTTGATATAAAAATCTCTGACAGGTTCCCCGGGTCTCTGTATCTTTGGACGGATTCCGGCCATTTCAGGAGAGATATCATCAAATTCAAGGAAAGGAAGAAATTTCCTGGCTGATCTAAAAAAAGCTTCCTGTTTTGAAGGATCCACTTTATAGTCGTAATTATTTGACGCAAGATATGTCACATCCGGGCCAAGCTTCACACCGCCTCCTATTTCAATTGTAACATGTATGCCGATCCCCTCCAGATTATGAACAGGAACCGGATAAACAAGCCTGTTAATCATCCTGTTTTTTGGAGGATTGAGCCGGAAATATTCTCCCTTGCAGAATAATATCTTAAGGTTATCATCTTTCATACCAGCCATTTCCGATATTTTATCGGAAGTCAGACCGGCAGAATTAATTACAATATTGGAGGTAAAAGTGTAATTATTTTTATCCGAATCCAGAAGAGTGATCTCGTATCCGTTTCCGATCTTTCTTATACCCGTCACTTCGCTGCCATAAACAATCTGTCCTCCGTTGTTTATCATGTTTATCTCATAGCGCTTCATCAGAGAGTGTGTATCAACGATACCTGTTGATGGTGAAAAGATGGCTTTAACTGCATAAACTGAAGGTTCTAGTTCTGCAATCCGTTGTTTATCAATGATTAAAAGATCGTCCACTCCGTTATTTACTGCCGTTTTTTGTATTCCCTCGATTATTGAAATTTCATCTTCTGAAGTCGCAACAATAAGTTTCCCGCAATTGTTGAATGGCACATCATATTGCCTGCAATATTCATATAACAGTCTCTTCCCTTCAACACACAGCCTGGATTTAAGACTTCCCTCCGGATAATAAATCCCTGCATGGATCACCTCACTGTTCCTGCTGCTTGTCTCCTGTCCGAATGTCGGATGTTTTTCGATCAGGAAGACATCACTGAAATCTTTCGATACTCTTTCAGCAATGGCCAGTCCGACAACACCAGCCCCAATTACTGTAATTTCCGCATCCATTGACTTCTGTTAATATTTAATTGTTTCATTACAAATCTAAGTAATTCTGACGTTTATTCTTTTATCTTTGGTAGCGACATCAAGGAATACTTATATATATTATTTGAAAGTAAAATAACCGGTCCTAAATTGTTATTTAAACCTCCTGTCATTTAAGCTGGTATGAAAAAGTTATTAATTCTAGTATGTTTCCTCGCTGCATGCAGCCAGAGTAAAGAGCCTGCATGGAAACTGTCATGGTCAGATGAATTCAACTATTCAGGATTGCTTGATACTGCAAACTGGAGAAATGAAGTCGGATTTGTCCGGAATAATGAACTTCAATATTATACAGCCCGGCGAATTGAAAATACAATCATCAATGACGGCAATCTGCTGATAATAGGAAGAAAAGAACCTTTTGATTCTGCTGGTTACACTTCCGCAAGTCTGACCACTGATGGAAAACACAGCTGGACTTATGGAAAGGTGGAAGCAAGGATGAAACTGCCAAAAGGGCAGGGGATGTGGCCTGCTTTCTGGATGCTTGGCCAGAACATTCATCAGGTTGGATGGCCGCGTTGCGGAGAAATTGATATAATGGAACATATTAATAATGAAGATATCCTGTATGGAACGCTCCATTGGCAAAACGAGGGGCATGTTTCTTCAGGAAATAAAATTCCTTGCACAATTAACCAGTTCCATAATTATGCTGTTGAATGGGATAAGGATTCAATAAAGTGGTTCCTTGATGGTTCAAAATATCATAGTGTCTGTATCAGGGATAGTATCAACAGCACTTCTGAATTTCATAAGCCTCACTATTTAATTCTCAATCTGGCAATTGGAGGTGACTGGCCGAAGAATCCTGATGAATTCACCCAGTTTCCGGACACTGTTTTTGTTGATTATGTAAGGGTTTATCAAAAATAGAGTCTGAAAAGCTTTCTGTAAACCCAATACGCAAATCCGTCAATTCAAAACTGCAATCCGTTGACCGGAGGGTCGCTGTGTCAGATCAATGTGATATCTTAATGCGCGTATTGAACACCTGACCAGATCGACCTCTATTTTGGACTTTTGAAACAAATTGATTTTGAATTGTTTAATTTTGTATTGAGTTCTAATCTGCTGCTAACGTCATGAAAGCAATTAAACTGATTACCTTACTCCTTATCTTTTTTCAGATACCTGCACTTGCAGGAGATAAGTTGAGTACATCCACTTCAGCAATAAAAATTAAGCTTTCCGCTGTATCACAGAAAGAT
>JBGPAF010000117.1:0-5820 GCA_041480535.1 Bacteroidia bacterium | reverse complement strand
TACAAGAAAAATGGAAAAACTATCTTTGAAAATTTTGCTACTAATAATAGCAATTGTCATTAATTCCTGTGGAAAAACCATAAACAATGATCCAAAAGCGCTCTATGCAGAGTTAGAAAAGGATAAAACGCCGAATACCCTGGCTAAAAAGGAAAAGAAAAATGGCTGGCAGTTATTGTTCGATGGAAAAACAACTAATGGATGGCACGGTTATAATATGGAAACATTCCCCGATTCCTGGGCTATTGAAGATGGAAGCTTTACCATGAATAGCCAGGGCGGCGGAGAAAGCCAGGATATCATTACAAATATGAAGTACAGGGATTTTGCATTCAGTCTGGAATACAAACTTACAAAAGGGGCAAACAGTGGGATAATATTCCAGGTTGCCGAAGATACAATTTACAAATATCCTTATGAAACTGGTCCGGAGTTTCAGGTAATTGATCATGAAAACTGGCCGGATCCATTACAGGACTGGCAGATCAACGGTGCAAATTATGCCATGTATCCTCCAATGGTAAAACCATACAGGGCGGTTGGGGAATGGAATCATCTCCTGCTTGTGGTAAAAGATAACTTTGTGACACAAATTCTGAACGGTGAAGTAGTGGTGAAATATGAAAAGAATACTGAAGAATGGAAGAAACTGCGCAACAGCGGGAAATGGTCAGATTTCCCTGACTGGGGAAAGTTTGATGAAGGATATATTTCGCTTCAAAACCATGGAACAAAGGTATGGTATCGTTCAATTAAACTGAAAGAAATCTAACCTCCCCTTATCATACATTATCATGAAAAACTCATCAGGTTCGCGCCGCGATTTTTTAAAAAAAGCCGGTCTTGTTTCTGCCGGAATCACAATACTGCCCCGTCATGTTATTGGTGGTTCGGGGTACAAAGCACCCAGTGATAAACTTAACATAGCCGGAATCGGAATAGGAGGGAAGGGGCATCCTAATCTTAAGGGGATGGCAACTGAAAACATCATTGGTTTATGTGATGTGGATTGGAAATATGCCGACCTCTGTTTTAAGGAATTTCCTGGTGCAAAACGCTATTGGGACTGGCGCAAAATGTTCGATGAAATTGGAAAATCCATCGATGGGGTAATGGTTGCCACTGCCGACCATACGCATGCCGGAATAGCTGCAACCGCACTTTCACTCGGCAAACATGTTTACTGCCAGAAGCCGCTTACTCACTCTGTTTATGAATCGAGATTGCTGGCTAAACTGGCCGGAAAACATAAAGTTGCAACTCAAATGGGTAACCAGGGGAACTCCGGGGACGGCGTCAGGCAATTATGCGAGTGGATCTGGAACAATGAGATAGGTGAGATCCGTGAAGTTCATGCCTGGACAGACCGTCCAATATGGCCGCAAGGTATTGCACGGCCATCTAAAGTAATGCCGGTTCCAAAAACCCTGAACTGGGATTTATTCATTGGTCCTGCACCTATACGCCCTTATAATGAAATCTATACTCCATGGAACTGGAGAGGGTGGTGGGATTTTGGCACCGGTGCTTTCGGTGATATGGCTTGTCATGTACTCGATCCTGTATACCGGTCACTGAAGCTTGGTTATCCGGAAAAAGTCCGCGGTAGCTCTACTTCAATCAATACTGAATCGGCCCCTCAGGCTGAGACAGTAGAATTTTCATTTCCGGCCCGCGATAATATGCAAAAACTGGCCATGCCTCCTGTGAAAGTTCACTGGTATGACGGAGGATTGCTACCGAACCTTTCTGACATGCTGCCTGCTGGTGAAAATTTAATGGCCGATGGACTGGGTGGCTGTCTTTTTATCGGCTCAAAAGATACGCTCATTTGCGGTTGCGGAGGATATGATGCCCGCCTGCTTTCGGGCCGTGTGCCCAATGTGACTCCATACCTGAGACGTGTACCCGGGGGAGATGTATTTTATCCTGACGGACCTCATGAACAGGATTGGATACGTTCCTGCAAAGAATCACCTGAAAACAGAACAGAAGCTTCATCAAACTTCGCCTATTCCGGAGCTTTCAACGAAATGGTTTTGTTGGGCGTATTGGCTATCCGTCTGCAGGGACTTAATAAGGCGTTGCAATGGGATGGAGAAAACATGAAATTTACCAACATCTCTGAGACGGAGGAATTGAAAATTATGATTACCGACGATTTTAAAGTAACAGACGGACACCCGACCTTTAATAAGAAATTTGAAACATTCAATGCTCTGGCAAGCGCCAATGAATACATTAAACATACCTATCGCGAGGGCTGGAATTTGCCGGCTATGCCGTAGTAAACCTGATTTCAAGTATATAAAACTGTAAAATTATAAATGAATAAGAATTCACGCTATCTCTATTTTATATGCCTTATTGCCACCATGGGAGGGCTGATGTTTGGCTTTGACATCGCAATTATATCAGGAGCAGTTCCGTTTATTCAGCCCTATTTTGGGTGGAACGAACTGCAGCTGGGATGGGGTGTGAGTTCTCTTTTGGTTGGAGCCATTATAGGTGCTTTCGGATCAGGCTTGCTAAGTGACAGATATGGACGCAAAAGAATTCTTATAATTGTGGCACTTTTTTTCGCAATCTCCTGTGCATGCACAGCCCTGGCGAATTCATCAGTTTTTTTTATCACAGCACGTGTGTTCGGAGGTTTAGCAGTTGGAGCAGCCTCTGTTTTATCTCCGATGTATGTGGCAGAAGTTGCTCCGGCTAAAAACCGGGGAACGTTAGTGGCTATATATCAGCTTACTATTGTCCTCGGGATATTATGTTCTTATACAATTAATTACTGGTTACGCGATGTTGACAACAACTGGAGGTGGATGTTCGCCACCGGAGTGATTCCCTCAGTACTCTTTTTTACAGGGTTATTCTTTATTCCAGAAAGTCCCCGCTGGCTTTATAAAGCCGGACGAAATGATGAGTCATTAAGAGTTCTTATCAGGATTGGAGGTGAATCGCTGGCCAGAAAAGAGATTGTTGAAATTGCTGATTCACTGAAAGGAAAATCAGTATCTGTCTCAATTAGAGAACTGTTCAAGCCATCTTCACGAAAAGTTATGCTTGTGGGCTTCGTTCTGGCAATTCTGGTTCAGATCAGCGGTATAAATACTATTGTAGATTACGCACCAAAAATTCTGCTGGCTGCCGGCGTTGAGATCAAGAATGCATTGCTTCATACATCATTAATTGGATTAATAAATTTCATTTTCACTTTTATCGCCATTTCATTCATTGATAAAATTGGGAGAAGACTTCTCTATCTGATTGGTTCTATTGGTATGATGATAACATTAGTACTGTTGGCAGGATCATTCTTCTGGAAGCTGAACAGTATGTTCACCCTTATCTGCATCATGATGTTCATTGCCTTTTTTGCTTCATGTATCGGCCCTGTTTTCTGGACTCTTGTTTCCGAAATTTTCCCCAATCGTATTCGCGGAAAAGCTGTTGCATTTGCTTCTTTTACACAATGGATTTTTAATTTTCTGGTGGTATTGCTTTTTCCCCACTTTCTTGCATCAATTGGAGGTGCGATGACCTTCCTTTTTCTGGCCCTTATGTCATTATTGCAATGGCTGTTCACGTATTTTTATGTGCCTGAAACAAAAGGTAAATCGCTGGAGCAGATAGAGCATCTTTGGAATAAACAGGGTTCAAACAGGACTCTATAGCGGAGTAGTATTATACGGATTAAAGATTATAATACTTATAAATATGTTAAAATCTTCAAGGCAGAACTTCCTAAAGACAATAAACCATCAGCAACCCAATAAGGTTGTTGTGGATTTTGGCTCCTCCCCGGTTACAGGCATACACGCTGTAGTCGTCGAAAAACTGCGTGAATACTATGGACTTGAAAAGAAGCCGGTAAAGATAATTGAGCCTTATCAGATGCTTGGCGAGTTAGATGCAGATCTAATCAGGGAGATGAATGTTGATGTTATCGGGCTTGGAGGTGAAAATAATATGTTCGGGATCCCGAATCAGGACTGGAAAATACACAGGACTTTCTGGGGACAGGAAGTACTCTTCCCGGGAGAATTCAATTACACATATAACGGTAACGGAGATATTATGATACACCCGGAAGGAGATACTTCAGTCCGCCCAAGCGCAATGATGCCTAAAACAGGTTATTTTTTTGATGCGATTGAAAGACAGGGTCCTGTTGACGACTCAACCCTGAAGCTTGAGGACAACCTGGAGGAATTCGGCCGTGTAACAGATCATGACCTTGCATTCTGGAAGGAACAGGTCCTGACCGCCGGGAAATCCGGCAAAGCAGTGCTGGCAAATCTGGGAGGTACTGCCCTTGGAGACATAGCGCTCGTCCCGGCAGTTCAACTGAAAAACCCGAAAGGGATCAGAGGTGTAACCGAATGGTATATTTCCACATTGATTAGGGAGGACTTTATAAAAGAATTATATGACAGGCAGACAGATATTGCAATTGAAAACCTCAAGGACTTTTACGGGGTTATAGGTAACAATATCGATGTGGTCTATATTTGCGGCGCTGATTTCGGAACCCAAAACTCGACATTCTGCTCTCCTGAGACCTTTGCAAGAGTCTGGCTGCCATATTATAAGAAGGTCAACGACTGGATACATAAGAATACAGGATGGAAAACTTTCAAACACTCCTGCGGTTCAATCATATCATTGCTGGACCTGTTCATAGAGTCGGGATTTGATATTATTAATCCTGTTCAGATAAACGCTGCCGGTATGGATCCGAAAGAGCTAAAAAGAAGATTCGGAGACAGGATTGTTTTCTGGGGTGGCGGGGTTGATACACAGGGAGCTTTTGCCTTTGGAACTCCGGCTCAGGTTAAGGAGCAGGTTAAGAGACAGGTAGGTATACTGAATGAGAACGGCGGATTTGTATTCAACACTGTCCACAATATTCAGGCTAATGTTCCTTTTGAAAATGTTGTGGCAATGCTTGAAGCATTGAAAGCACTTTAATGAAAGAGAAAAACTATAACTGGGACTACCTTCTTTACATCAGTCTTATATCCGCAATGGGCGGACTTCTTTTTGGGTACGACTGGGTAGTTATAGGAGGGGCAAAACCATTTTACGAACCATTTTTTGGAATTTCCGGTAATCCGGAATTGCAGGGCTGGGCGATGAGCTGTGCCCTTACCGGATGCCTTGCCGGTGCAGTACTATCAGGCTGGCTGAGCGACCGTTTTGGGAGAAAAAAATTACTGATATTATCAGCAGGATTATTTGTTGCTGCATCCTTTGGAACAGGAGGAGCCGGCAATTTTACCTCATTCGTTCTTTTCAGGATACTGGGTGGCATTGGAATAGGTCTTGCCTCGAATCTTTCCCCGGTTTATATAGCAGAAATAACCCCTGCAAATGCACGGGGCAGATTTGTTTCGATAAACCAGCTGACGATAGTGATCGGCATACTGGCAGCTCAGATTATTTTCTTTATTTTGTTTAACTTTGATTTAGTTTTTACCAATTTCTAAAAACCAAAATGAAAAAATGGGTAAGCGTGCAGTTTTTCTGCGTTGATTTATTTTATTGGCGAGAGAACGATGGATGTTTCTGTGCGTATGACGTTTGGGTCTTTTTCGATGATTTTGTATACGACTTGATTGATGTTCTCAAGTGCGGGCGCTTCCAGGATTACGATTGCGTCGTACCTGCCAAAGATGGCGTCTGCGACTACTGTTTCTTTGACTTTTTCTTTTATTCTTTGGACTACGTCCAGCGAGGTTCCAGGCTTGGTGCTTAAGAGAATGTAGGCTTTCATGTTTTTTCTTTTCCTCCATGTTTAACCTTTTGTCTTATATT
>JBGPAF010000116.1:0-5827 GCA_041480535.1 Bacteroidia bacterium | reverse complement strand
CTTTATCTTCCTCCCAAAATACCAGCCAAGCATTATCAGAAAGTATATCAACGCAAGAAGCAGGGTAAACCAGCCACCGTATCTGAACTTATGCAGATTTGCTATCAGAAAGCTGCCTTCAATAGTAAGGAAAATGATCAGCACCAGCAATGAAAAACGACGATGTGCACTCTTCTGATACAAGTAATATGATAACAGCAGAGTGGTCATTATCATTGTGATTGTAATTGCCAGTCCATATGCCGCCTCCATATTTGAGGATTCCTGGAAAAATATCACTACAAGACTGCACATGATCCAAAGGAACCAGTTAACGAAAGGAAGATAAACCTGACCTTTAACATGAGTTGGATATAAAATCCTGATCTTGGGCCAGAAATTCAGGGAAACAGCTTCGCTGATCAGTGTAAAAGATCCTGTGATAAGCGCCTGGCTGGCAATTATTGCAGCAGCTGTTGAAATGAGAACCCCTGGCAACAGAAACCATTTAGGAATGATGGCAAAAAATGGATTGAAATCATCTCCTGAAATTTTATTTGTCAACAACCAGGCTCCCTGTCCAAAGTAGTTCAATAAAAGCATCGTCTTTACAAATATCCAGGAAATACGGATATTCTTCCGGCCGCAGTGGCCCAGATCAGAATAAAGAGCCTCGGCTCCTGTCGTACATAAAAAAACAGCCCCAAGAAGTATAAATCCTCCCGGATATTGTGTAAGGAATTTTATGGCAAAGACTGGATTGACAGCTTTTATTATGGCAGGATAGTTAACCAGGTGGGAAAAACCGATGACTCCCAGCATTAAAAACCAGATGACCATTATCGGTCCGAAAGATGCACCTACAATATTTGTCCCGAACTGCTGGATAAAGAAAAGTACGGCGAAAATTACAAGTACTATGGGAACTACAGGAATATCAGGATTGAATAGCCTTAATCCTTCGATAGAAGAGGTGACTGTAATCGAAGGTGTTATAACCCCGTCAGCGAGCAGGGCAGCGCCTCCGATCATTGTCAGGATCGCAGCCCATGACGATTTCTTTTTGATAAGTGCGAAAAGCGCATAAATGCCTCCTTCGCCTTTATTGTCCGCTCTTAAAGTAATGATAATATACTTGATTGTTGTCTGAAGCGTCAATGTCCAGAAGATGCATGACAATGAACCGTAAATCAGAAGACTGTTGAAGTTATTCGCACCCCCAAGGACGATGGCTTTCATTGTATAAAGAGGACTGGTGCCAAGATCGCCGTAGACAATCCCGAGAGTTATAATCAATCCCCCGAGGGAGAGCTTACTGATATCAAGCTGCCTCTGTTTCTTTTCCATTAATCCGTAGTATTCATCCGCTTAATCCTCAGGTGACTGGGCTGGTCAATCAGGATAGGTACCTGTTCAATTATAGTATTGGTTGAATCAAGCTGAAGAAATCTTATGTCGTTATTATTCAATCTGTTGGCAATTCTGTATAAGGTCATAATGAAATTCTCCCGGTTGCTTAGCTTGAAATCCCTTGGCATAATTCTTTCAATATTGACAAATTTGAAATCGCCCGGAACACTGTATTTTTTAAGTGAATCGTAACCACTTTCGAGCTTGATCTCACCATTGCCCACAAGGTCTTCTATTACCTCCCTGAAATAAAGGTTGATCTTGGGTTCAACCTTGAACCCGATTTCAAAATCAATCCTGATCATGATTCCGGGAATCAGTTGCGTAACATGATACTCAAACCTGTTCGGATCAGTAACCCTGTTGACATGAATAAACCAGTATGTATCAGCTCTCTTCGGCTGTTTATGAAAAATCGAGAAGATAACTTTCGATTCAACCTGGTCTTTCCTGTTAGCCCTTATAATATAAACAAGATTAGTTGCAGTTTTTGGAACAGATTCATCTTTTGCCAGATCCCTGAAAAGGTCAGTATATTTATTTAGGTTCGCAAATGTAATGTACCTGTTCTTTATTTTTCTGCCGAAATACCAGCCAAACATTGTCAGAAAATACAACGAAGCAAGCAACAGTGTGAACCAGCCTCCATTTGCGAATTTGTACAGGTTGGCAATAAGGAAACTTCCTTCTATTGTAAGATAAACCATAAGCAGAAGGAGAATCAGGCGGTGGTTGATTCCTTTTTGCAATAAGTAGTATGATAAAAGGCAGGTTGTCATGATTTCCGTAATTGTGATCGCAAGACCATAGGCCGCACTCATGTTTTCGGATTGCCTAAATGATATGACCACAAGTGTACAGGCGATCCACAAAAACCAGTTCACAAAGGGTACATAGACCTGCCCCATTATATAAGTCGGGTGCAGAGTCCGCACTCTTGGCCAGAAGTTCAGTGAGACAGCTTCGCTTATCAGGGTAAACGAGCCGCTTATAATCGCCTGGCTGGCAATAATTGCGGCTGCAGTCGCCAGCAATATGCCAGGTAAAAGGAGCCATTGAGGCATTATTTTAAAGAATGGATTTATATCCGAACCGGGTGTATAATTTCAGATAAGCCATGCACCCTGTCCAAAATAATTCAAAAGGAGGCATAATTTCACATAAACCCATGATACTCTTATGTTTGACCTTCCACAATGTCCAAGATCCGCATAGAGCGCCTCAGCGCCGGTGGTGCAAAGGAAAACTGCTCCCAGAAGAATAAATCCTCCGGGATATTCAGACAGAAATCTGAAAGCGTAAACCGGATTGACTGCCTGCAAAATAAAGGGATGCAGAATTACCTGAGAAAGACCCAATACTCCAAGCATGGTAAACCAGATCAGCATAATTGGACCGAATGAACTGCCGATAAAATTGGTGCCAAATTGCTGGATAAAGAATAGTGAGGTAATTATAATCAGGACTATTGGGACAACCGGAATTTCAGGATTAACCATTCTAAGACCTTCGATTGCTGAAGTAACTGTAATTGAAGGTGCTAAAACTCCGTCAGCAAGCAGGGCCGCACCTCCTATCATTGTCAGCACAGCAACCCATGAGGATTTCTTTTTAATAAGGGCAAAAAGCGCAAAAATACCTCCTTCACCATTATTGTCAGCCCTTAGTACAATGATAACGTATTTAATTGTTGTTGACAATGTAAGCGTCCAGAAAATACAGGATAATGACCCATAAATCAGCAAGTCGCTAAAATTGTCTCCCCCTCCGATCAGGATAGCCCGCATTGTATACAATGGGCTCGTGCCAAGATCGCCGAACACAATCCCCATCGTTACTATTACACCTAAAAGAGAGAGCTTTTTAATATCCGGGTGATTTCCCGATTCCTTCATCGTATTTGTGAATCAGTTATTGGATTCCATAATTTTAAGCCGCCAAATTTAATAATTATTAAATTTATGAATTCTTTATTAGAGTAATATATGTTCAGAAAAATAAACTCACTGGTTCTGATAACGGTCAATTCATTTTTACTGTCGGCACAGGATGCTGACACGTTGAATGAGAAGATCTCACTTCTTTTTATGGGAGATATCATGGGTCACGATGAACAGATCTGGTCGGCTGAGGACAGAGAAACACATTCATATAATTATGATGATGTGTTCCAATACGTGAAGGATGAAATTTCGGAGGCAGACATAGCAATCGCAAATTTCGAGGTAACGCTGGCTGGCTCTCCCTACTCCGGATATCCAACTTTCAGCTCTCCTGCTTCGCTTGCCACCGCTTGCATAAATGCCGGGATAGATGTTTTTGCAACTGCCAATAATCACGCTGCCGACAGGGGCAAAAAAGGTATTTTGAGCACCATTTACAGGCTCGACAGCCTGGGAATACCTCATACAGGTACATTTTCCGACCCTGCGGCAAGGGATACGCTTTACCCGATGATCATCGAAAAGAATGGATTTTCCCTTGCCTTGCTGAATTACACATATGGAACCAATGGCATAACAGTTCCTCCACCTGTAATTGTCGACATGCTTGACAGGAACATTGTCACTGCTGACATCGAAAAAACAAAATGCAAAAATCCGGATGCAATTATCCTTTTCCTTCACTGGGGTACTGAATATGACACCATACCATCTAGGACCCAAACCGATCTGGCTGATTATTTTTTCAGCCGCGGGGTCGATCTGATAATAGGCTCTCATCCGCATGTCCTCCAGAGAATGGAATGGATAAAAAGTGATACTGACATTAGGGACAGGATTGTTGTTTACTCCCTTGGCAACTATGTTTCGAATCAGAGAACCGTTAAAAGGGATGGAGGTGCCATGGTCAGGATTGAGCTCACAAAAGAGGCTGATTCACTTTACGTTTCTGATGCAGGTTTTTATCTGACGTGGGTCTATGCCCCTATTGAAAACTACAGGAAGAAATTCTTTATCCTGCCATGTTCGAAGTTTGAAAACAAGCCCGATTTTTTTACTAAACCTGCTGATTATCAAAAGATGAAGCTCTTCATTAATAATTCAAGGTACTTGCTTTATAATCAGAATATCAAAATAAATGAACTGATTTATTCAGGCAATAGCTGGTTGTATTGAAAAAGATTCCTATACTTGCATAAGTAAAGTAGGTCATTAATCAGTATTCAGACAACCACTTATGGATAACTCAATAGCTCTTTTATCAGTTACTGCAGTCTCCCTGGGTTTTATCCATACAGTTCTAGGCCCGGATCACTACCTGCCTTTCATTGTTTTGAGCGAAGCAAAGAAGTGGACTACAAGAAAAACAATGCTCATCACATTTTTCTGCGGTATCGGACACGTTTTCAGCTCAGTAATTCTTGGTTTGATTGGAATTGCTGTCGGAATATCGGTCAGTAAGCTTGTATCGGTTGAATCATTCAGAGGAAATATCGCTGCATGGCTGTTTATTGCATTTGGCCTTGTTTATATGGTAATAAGCGTGAGGAACCTTTATAAGAAAAAAAGGCACACTCACTCTCATTTTCATATTGATAAGGGAGCTCATACTCATGATCACGATCATCACCTTGAACATTCCCATATACATGAAAATACTGATGTCAATACCACGCCATGGATACTATTCCTGATATTCGTATTTGGCCCCTGCGAACCTCTGATCCCTTTGGTAATGTACCCTGCTGCTGAAAATAATATTTCAGGCGCTGTAATTGTATCCCTTTTATTTTCAGTTGTAACCATATCAACAATGATGTTAATAGTACTGGCATTTAAGATGGGACTGAGTAAGATAAACCTTAAACCAATAGAAAAATACAGCAATCTTATCGCCGGAGCAATGATCTTTTTCTCCGGAATTGCCATTCAGTTTCTTGGTCTTTAAATCCTCTATTAAAACACTTGCCTGAAAAGCAGATTGACATCCGGATCCGGTATTATTTCTTTTATTGAACCGGTTTTGACTGTTAATTTTGTAATCCTTTCCGATACCTCAATATTCTTACTGTATGTCCTCTCCTGTGAATTAATTAACAGTTCTATGGGAAACCTGTAAAGAAAATCCTGCTTCTGTTCAATTGTGATTTCTGAATTTCCCTTTCTCTTTGAAGGAGTGTTCGTGATTTTAAGATCAGGCTGTCCCGCAACATATAACCATTGATGATAAAACCAGCTGAGATCTTTTCCACTGGCTTCCTCCATCGCTTTCTCAAAATCGGAGGTTAGTGCATTCTTATTTCTGAACTTCTCATAAAATGACCTCATACCTTTCCAGAATAACTCGTCCCCCAATTCATGCCTCAACATATGAAGCACCCAGGCGCCTTTCTGATAAGAGTTTGGACTCAGTAATCTCATAAGATTGGTAACTGTTGTATCTATAACAGGCTTTTGTGAACGCATGTAATACTCAATCACCTGTTCCCTGTCAG
>JBGPAF010000115.1:0-5848 GCA_041480535.1 Bacteroidia bacterium | reverse complement strand
AGTAAAAGCAGGTAAAAAACAACCAAAAAAATGTCCTTTTAAGTGTATTAAAACCTGCGATATAACCAAGAGTCCATATTGTATTATCATTGCACTTATAAATGCGCTGAAGGGAAATTTTGAAAATGGTTACGCTTTTGCCGGGGCAAATGCATTCAGGGCTACAAGGATCTCGTCAGTCAAAGAGGTATTTCAGTCGTTGCTGAAGGAATACAGAGAGAGCAGATAAGGGTCTTTATTTCATTACCTCAAAATACCCCACTGCTCCATGCCCCGCCTCTTCAGCACCCTGTCCCGCCATCGGGCAGCCTGGTACCGGGCAGTTTATGATCTTATGTTCATTGGTATCGGCAGGCTCCCAGCCAAGCAACAGATATAAGACAGAGAATCCTATCACATAGGCAGCTGCAACATGCCATCCATTTTTCAGCCAGAGAATTACATTGCGTCCTTCGGGAAATTTATTTGTAATTGCAACACCTGCCGAGGAACCGAACCAGATCATTGATCCTCCGAATCCTACAGTATAAGCAAGCATTCCCCAGTCATAATGTCCCTGATCGAGACAAAGCTTGGTGAGTGGGATATTATCAAAAACGGCAGAAAGACATCCCAGGGCAAATGCTGTGATCCACGAAGCATTTGGTAGCTCTTCGACAGGCATCATTGACGCACATGTGACGAGGCAGAGCAGGAAAATAGTTCCTTTCAGGGCTCCGGGAACCTCTTTCCACGGGACCCGCCGGAGGAATGCTCCAAGTACTATGGCAATCCACACGCCAAGAGCAGGCATATCGTATAGAATATTGGAGATAATTGCGCCTGCAAGGATCAGGGCTACATTGAATATTTTCACCCAGTCAATTTTTGTATTCGAATCTGCATTCTTCTGGATTGGCTGGTATTTATCCTGCTGATGTGCAGCAAACCATGAAAAGAATATCAAAGCTATTCCTGCTGCGACATATGCATGAAGAACATTAAATGCCGAAACACCATCGATCCACATCATTGTAGTCGTTGTATCACCGACAACACTGCCTGAACCGCCTGCGTTGCTTGCCGCCACAAGAGCGGCGATATAACCTATATGAACCTTATTCTTAAAAACAACCAGTGCGATTGTTCCTCCAATAAGCGCTGCAGCTATATTATCGAGAAATGATGATAAAACAAATACGAAAACCAGCAAGAGGAACGGACCTTTCCAGTCATCGGGAAGATACCTCGGGAGAATATCTGGAACACCTGATTCTTCAAAAATTTTTGAAAGAACAGCAAAGCCGAGAAGCAGCCCGAGCAGATTGAGTATGATTCCCCATTCTCCCTGGCGCAGATCCTTATCCATCAATTGGTCACCCATGGGAGTTGTACCAAAGAAATGTTCAAAAAGGTGAAAACCTGGATCTAAAGTCAGTTTAAATGTCAGCAGAACAGCTAATCCGATAACTGCCACCCAGAATGTATGTTTATGAAACAGTGCTACGCAGAGAAGAATAAGTCCGAATATTATAAACTCGACGCGTACAGGACCGATAGACGGGACCTTGCCTCCTGCGGCAAAGAGATAAACAGGAGAAAATAGTACAACTGCTAAAAGAAAGAGCCTTTTAAAGTTTTTTGTGAGTAATGACAATGGGAAATTGTTCATATATCAGGTTTTAGGAAAACTATTATTAATTAATTAACGAGCCGCCAAATTAGGAATATTCTTGAATTTTGTTCCAAAAATCTGTTTGGCTTTTTAATGATCTTTGTCATTCACTCATCACATGCTAATTTTCAGAATGAATCCTTCATGATATCCTGATTTTTTAATATTTTTGCGTGTTTATTTAGATTAAATATAATTAAGGAAAGGAATGACAAGAGCCTCCACTGCTGGCGCGGATTTATAATCCGTGCCAAAAACAGTTAATAAAAGCACGGATTATAAATACGCGCTAGAGGAGGTTTTTAACTCCCCAACCCCACATCTGGGGTCTTAGGAAGATGTTAAAGGGGGATTTAGGGGGTTGAAAAATCGAGGGATTGGTATAAGAGAATCAATTTTACTATTAACAATTAGCATTTCAGCTTGTTAATTGTAAAGGGATTAAAGGTGTTAAATTGAGCAAATGGAAAAAGACCAGGATAAGATAATAAATGATGTTACGTCGGGTGAATATAAGTACGGCTTTTATTCAGATATTGAGACGGAAATGATCCCGAAAGGCCTTAATGAGGATGTCGTGCGGCTTATTTCCAAAAAGAAAAATGAACCTGATTGGCTCCTTGAATTCCGCCTTAAGTCATACCGTCATTGGCTGACAATGAAAATGCCAACATGGGCAAATCTGAAAATACCACCTATCAATTACCAGGATATTATATTTTATGCGGCTCCGAAACAAAAAGCTTCACTTGAGAGTATTGATGACATCGATCCTGAGCTGAAGAGAACTTTCGATAAGCTGGGAATTCCTCTCGAAGAGCAGAAACATCTTTCCGGAGTAGCGGTAGACGCCGTAATGGATAGTGTCTCGGTCAAGACCACCTTTAAAGAAACCCTTGCTGAGCTTGGAATAATATTCTGCTCGTTCAGCGAAGCTGTAAAAGAGTACCCCGATCTTGTCAAAAGATATATGGGAACAGTCGTTCCCTACACTGATAATTTCTTCGCATCACTTAATTCAGCGGTGTTCAGCGACGGATCGTTCTGTTATATTCCGAAGGGAGTCAGATGCCCGATGGAGTTATCGACCTATTTCAGGATCAATTCTGCAAACACAGGCCAGTTCGAACGCACACTGCTTGTTGCTGACGAAGAGGCCTATGTAAGTTATCTTGAGGGTTGTACAGCTCCTATGAGAGATGAGAATCAGCTTCATGCCGCTATAGTTGAGATAATAGCTGAGAATAATGCCGAGGTGAAATATTCAACAGTCCAGAACTGGTATCCGGGCAATAAAGATGGAAAGGGCGGAATATTCAATTTTGTAACAAAGAGAGGATTATGCAGGGGAGAAAATTCAAAAATATCCTGGACACAGATCGAGACCGGATCGGCCATAACCTGGAAATACCCTTCGTGCATACTGAGAGGTGATAATTCAATCGGAGAATTTTATTCCGTGGCTGTAACAAACCATCATCAGCAGGCAGATACCGGTACAAAAATGATCCATATTGGAAAGAACACCAAAAGTACTATTGTTTCAAAAGGCATTTCAGCAGGGTTCGGCCAGAACAGTTACCGGGGACTTGTCAAGGTACTCAGAAATGCTTCAAATGCCCGTAATTTCTCACAGTGCGATTCATTACTGCTCGGCGATAAATGCGGAGCGCATACATTCCCTTATATTGAAGTTGACAATCAGACAGCTATTGTGGAGCATGAAGCAACAACTTCAAAGATAGGGGAGGATCAGATCTTTTATTGCAACCAGAGAGGCATATCGACCGAAGATGCTGTTGCCCTGATTGTTAACGGATATGCAAGGGAAGTGATAAACAAGCTTCCCATGGAGTTTGCTGTTGAGGCCCAGAAGCTTCTGCAGATCAGCCTTGAAGGCAGTGTAGGTTAGAACTTATTAAATGACAATATTTTATTATGCTTATTATTAAAGATTTAAAAGCTGCTATCGACGGGAAGTTAATACTTAAGGGAATAAGTCTTGAAGTGAAAGAGGGAGAGGTACATGCTGTAATGGGACCGAACGGATCAGGCAAGAGCACTCTTGCAGCTGTTCTTGCAGGCAGGGAGTTTGTTGAGGTGACTGAAGGATCTGTTTCATATTATGGAAAGAACCTGCTTGAGATGGCTCCTGAGGACCGATCCAAAGAGGGCATCTTCCTTGGATTTCAGTACCCGATTGAGATCCCCGGCGTGAGCATGGTCAACTTTATGAAAACGGCTGTAAATGAACATAGAAAGCATAAAGGTCTTGAACCCCTCTCCGCATCTGACTTTTTAAAGCTTATGCGTGAGAAAAAGGAGCTTGTTGAGATTGATTCTAAACTTGCAAACAGGTCTGTCAATGAAGGTTTTTCGGGCGGGGAAAAAAAGAAAAATGAGATCTTCCAGATGGCGATGCTTGAACCGAAACTTGCAATTCTTGATGAAACCGACTCCGGGCTTGATATAGACGCATTGAGGATTGTGGCAAATGGTGTCAATAAGCTTAAACGGCCTGATAATTCGACAATAGTAATTACTCATTACCAGCGCCTCCTCGATTATATCGTTCCCGATGTGGTCCATGTTCTTTACGATGGCCGGATTGTAAAAACAGCTGGCAGGGAACTGGCACTTGAATTGGAAGAAAAAGGCTACGACTGGATCAAGAAAGAGGTCGATAATCAAAATTGAAATGAACGGAAAATCTGAAGTATCGGAATTTTATTCAGGGCTTTACACTGACAATATAAAGAAGATTGAAGAGGGCTCTTCTCCTTTTATTAATTCATTCAGGAAAGAAGCTTTTGAAAAGTTCAGCCAGCTTGGTGTGCCAACGAAGAAAAATGAAACTTACAAATACACAAATCTTGATCTCTTCTTCAAGCACAACTATAAAAGCTATTTCATCCCTGACAAGTCTGATTTTCAGAAAGCTGAGGATTTCAGATGTGATGTGACTGACCTTGATGCCCATGGAGTTGTTCTTATGAATGGTTTTTATCCGACAATTAATGGCAAGCTCCGCAAGCTCCCTGGTAATATTACCATCGGCAGCCTGAATGAAGCCGCCAGACAATTCCCGGATATCGTTGAAAAGCATTACAATAGGTATGCAAAAAGCGATTCAGACGGACTGATCCATCTGAACACTGCATTGGTTTCCGATGGTGTATTTATATATGTACCCAGGGAGGCTGTTCTTAAGAAGCCGGTTCAGGTAGTCAATCTTGTAGATTCAAAGGAAGACACTTTCAACCAGCGTCGCAACCTGATAATTGTTGAAGATAATGCTGAATTTACCCTGATCATCTGCGACCATACCCTTTCGCCGCAAAAATTCCTGACAAATGCGGTCACCGAGATCTTTGTAGGCGAAAACGCACATTTTGAAATTATCAGAGTTCAGAATGAGCACAATAATGCCTGCAAGATCACCCATACCTTCATTCACCAGGAGAGGAACAGCTATGCTTCTTCAAATAATATCACACTGCATGGCGGTCTTGTGCGCAACAGTACTTATCATTACCTGGGAGGGGAGGGTGCAGAATGCAATTCATATGGCCTCTTCCTTTCAGATAAATGGCAGCATGTCGATAACTATGTAAACGTCGATCACGCCTATCCGAATTGCACAAGCAACCAGCTTTTCAAGGGAGTTCTTGACGAGATGGCCACCGGCGCATTCAACGGCCGGATTTATGTTGCTCCTAATGCTCAGGGTACCCTCGCTTACCAGAAGAATAACAACATCCTTCTGACAGACGATGCCAAAATGGATACGAAACCCCAGCTCGAGATATATGCTGATGATGTAAAGTGCAGTCATGGAGCTACCGTTGGCCAGCTTGATGATAATGCACTGTTCTACATGCAGTCGAGAGGGATCGATAAACGGCAGGCAAGGCTTATGCTGATGTTCGGGTTCGCCCACGAGGTGATCCAGAATATCAGAGTCGAGGCTCTTCGCGAAAGAATGGATAACCTGGTAATGCAGAGACTTAAAGGCGAATTGTCACGATGTGCCAGCTGTATGGTTAAATGCGGTTAAATTACAACTCAGGTGAAGGATATCTCAGAAATAAGAATCGATTTTCCATTGCTTCAAAGGAGAGTGTACGATAAGCCGCTTATCTATTTTGATAACGGTGCCACTACCCAGAAGCCTCTCTGCGTGCTTGATGCAGT
>JBGPAF010000114.1:0-5849 GCA_041480535.1 Bacteroidia bacterium | reverse complement strand
TTTGTAAAGATATAATCAGGAATTTTCTGATTGAATTTTATGCTGGTGATTTTAAATTCGGTTCCGCCTCCCTTTTTCAGTATATCCTTGTAAACTATTGTCCCAGGAAACCAACGTCCCTCTATTTGTCTTACATCCGAAAGCAATGTACTCTTCAGCAGCAGCCCGCTTTTAGCATACAGTTCCTCCTTTAGCGGAACAAACCTCTCGGCATCAATCCACATTTTCCTTCTATGGTAAGCCGCTTCCGTAACTTTCGCTGCAAGGTCGAGCACGTAGGTTTTCCTGCCTTCAATTACCTCATCACCAGCTACTTTTGCAGTATAAACATCTGTAAGCTTACGGTCATCCATCATGTCTTCATAAGAGAGATCGGAGCCCATCACCGATTGTCTCAGCATATGTCCCGATATCTGGATAGTCCTGTCTGTCGAAGGGGAATAGATCCACAGCTGATGTTCGAGCTTCAGCATCTTTGTTCCCTGTTCCCGGGCTGGTGACAAATACTCGGTAAAGGATTTCTTATCTCCTTCAGAAAAAGTTCTTGATGTAATTGTCCGGCTTGTCCTGTTACCATGGATAGTCATTGAAGATTCAAATACACGGTTATCAGATGACATGTTCTTTTCAACTTTTTTCAATAAAGCATCTGCATCCGGCTGGCTTAAACCTGTCAGAGAGATAGTTACGAAGCAGAATATTGAAATAATACTTTTCTTCATTATTTTTTGTTTTTCAGGCTTCAAGTTCCTTGAACAGCTTTGCAGTTTGTCTTTTGTAGATTCCAATACCCGAAAGCATGGTGCCAATTACGGTGGAAATCAGCCCCGGAATAAACCCAAGATAAAAATCTGATGGCATTATGCGTGCCCTTATAGTTGAGGGCATCATCAAGGATGAGCCTTTCATTAATCCTGAAATATCAATTCCATACTTTTGAATGAGCCATGCAAAAAACAGTCCAAAAAGAGTGCCGATCAACGATCCGGCCAACCCGATCATGATCGATTCATATATCATTGTCCGGTAAACATGTCCTTTTTCTTCTCCCATTGCCAGTCTCAACCCAACTTCTCCATACCGGCGAAGTCCACCCAGCAGGCCGGCATTCCATAAAACAAGCGACATTGCAATTATAAATACAAAAGCAATATAATTTGCCCAGTATTTTGACATATTTACGTACTGGCCCATGCTTCCCTGCTGACTCAGAGTCTTCATCACAGGTGCAAATT
Source organism: Bacteroidia bacterium (assembly GCA_041480535.1). Lineage (GTDB taxonomy): Bacteria > Bacteroidota > Bacteroidia > Bacteroidales > VadinHA17 > LD21. The sequence goes on along the minus strand of JBGPAF010000114.1, from coordinate 4,614 downwards.
CATCAGGATTGCCGGAATAAGCTGAATTAAATCTTTCGGCGCTTTTCAGGGCTGACTCGTCATTATAAAAACCATCCCTGAAGTATCCGAGTATCTCTCCTGAAGCATCGGACATATCCAGGGCAATTCTTACATCTTCAATATCAGCAATAACGGCTCCCCTGTCGAGCACCTCATTTCCGAAAGATAAAGTCCCTGAAATCAAGAAATTATAGATTGTCATACTTCCGTTCATGGTTGAACCTATCAGAGTGATTTTATCACCAGGGTTCACTTTGAGTTTTGCGGAAAAAGCTTCACTTATAAGGACCTCACCCTGTTTCCCGGGGATTTTTCCCCTTACTATTGATTTACCAAGATTTAATCTTTCAGCTTCACGGCTTCCGGTTGATAACAAATCAAGGCCGATTCCAAGTGCTGGTCCCTGAGCTTTGGTTTCACCATTCTCATCAGGTGCATCAATCAGTCCGCCAAACTGAATTCGCTGAGCCCATTCCATTTCAGGGAACTGATTCACCAGACCGGTTAACACTTTGCCGGCATCGAGCAATGCCAGGTCGTTGGGTGTCTGGTTCATATTTTCGGCATAAGCTTTTGTCATCACCTTGACATGGCCGTTGGAGAACCTTGCATTCATTTCGATTGTATCGCCCATAAAGCCTTTCAGGTAAGCATGAAGGAGAACCGTAAGCATAACACCCAGGGATACAACAATTACAGGCAGCCGGCTGCGGCTCTTGTCGCGTAACAGGCCTTTTAGCAGAAATTTTATCATTGCAGTTTCCCCCTTAATGCGTCTGTAGGATTCATTTTAGCTATCCTGCGTGATGGCCAGTAACTTACAATTGCCGTCACTATTGTCACTATCAGAACAGTCGATATCACCAGCCCGGCACTGTAAACAGGGTACAGGGTTTGGGCAATAGCCATTCCGAATTCGCTTGTGTCGATTGGCATTGTCCATCCGGATTTTGCCATATGCATCAGGAAGGGCAAACCGTAAGCTGCCGATAAGAGAGCTGCCAGAACAGAATGCATTGTCCCCTCAACAGTAAAAAGTCCTACCACCTGCTTGCGGGTATAACCAAGGGCAATGTATGTTCCAATTTCTTTTTGCCTTCGAAAAATTGACAATACCTGCGTATCGAAAATGGCAAGCATGGCAAGCAAAAGAAGAATAAAATAGAGTATTGTCTGTCCGGCACTCTTTGTTTTTATCATGGCATCTACTGATGCTGTCAATTCTCCTTTTGTTTTCAGGGTCCAGTTTTCTATAGTTGGCCTGCTTTTTTCGCTGTCCCTGAAAGTAAGAATTGTTACCTCTCCCGGCATCATCATCATAGCCTGAAGACTATCAAGATTAATATAGATTTGCCCTGATTCAACTTCAGGAACGTTAGTCGAAAAGATTTCAGTTATCACAATGTTCCCGGCATCAAATGTTCCGTTTGCGTCACGCCAGCGAATCATCATTTGATCGCCGACAGATGCTTTGATGCTTTTTGCCATCAATGAGCCTATTATTGCCGGAATAGCCCCGGTGACTGTATCCAGTTTATGAGATGGCAGGAGTAACAGAGATTGTTTAGGATTGATACCTTTAATGACAATTGACTGAAGTCGTCCCTGCGGATATATTGTTCCGGGAACGATAAGAAAAGGTTCCATTTCACCTTTATCTATCTCATCCTTCAACTCAGCAGGAACAAGAGCATGACTATCGCTCAGGCTGAAAGGATCGAGGGGATCGTAATTTTTTTGCCAGTATTGTCCACCGCCTATTTCCCAGTTTGTCATGTCAGTTTTAGACTGGTGATCCCAGCCGGTCATTACCCCTTTCATGAAGATGATAACCACAAATGAGAATGACAGGACAATCACATTTAGCCATGTCCTTAATCCTGCCCCTATCAGGTTCCTGTATGCAAGCTTTATAGCCAGTTTCATTGTAACCTTTTTTAATTGGATTTTATTTCATCCCTGTCGACTTTACCGTCAAGAAGAAAGATCTTTCTTCGGAGATAACTTATAACCTTTTCGTCATGTGTGGCAAAAAGAAAAGTTGTTTTCAGCTCCCTGTTCAAAGTTTCCATTGTTTTCAATATGTTATGGGAATTGGCAGCATCGAGGTTTGCAGTAGGTTCGTCGGCCAGTACAAGTGATGGTTTCTTGACCATTGCCCTGGCAATAGCCACTCTCTGGCATTCGCCTCCAGACAATTGTGGCGGCTTGGATTTTACTTTATCCGTAAGTCCTACCCAATCGAGAGCATCCATAACCATTTTTTTCCTCTCGGATGCCGGGTAGTTAAGAAGCAACAGGGGGAACTCAACATTTTCATATACAGTATGGACTGCAAGCAGATTATAGCTCTGGAAAATAAATCCCAGGTTTTCCTTTCTCAGCTTTGCCGCCTCTTTTGCCGAAAGACTGCCTATTGATTTGCCTAAAACGACAGCTTCACCCGAAGAAGGAACATCGAGAGACCCAACGATATTCAGCAGAGTTGTCTTTCCGGAACCGCTTGGTCCGACCAAACCTGTGAATTCGCCTTCATCAAGCTTAAGATTTATTCCATTGAGAGCTGTAAATTCAGCCTTTCCCATAGGGAACTTTTTAACAAGTCTTTCAATTCTGATGATCGGAGGAAATTCCATATTAGATTATTTAGTGATTTAACACAAACATTACCTGAATCCCTTTTCCGGAAAACAGGCTTTGGGATCCTGTCTGTGCCGGGAGCTGATATACGACCGGATTCCAGTATCCCATTATATAGAACATTATTCTGTCAAATTGCTTTTGCCATGTTATAAAGTTATAAATAGTTTTATTTGTCCAGTTATAATATATTATAGCGCTCATTTTATCGAAAAGGCCTACCGGGTAGTTGAATGTGACAAGCGAAAATGAAGATGTGTTCGAGAATGCAAAGGGTTTCTCATCTGAAGATAAAAGAAGGTGTTCATAAGAAGCATAGAGCCCGTTGCCAAGGCCAAATGTATAATCAATGCCTGCGTTCAGTATCTCCTGATTTGTAAGAATACCAAGTTTCTGTCTTTTCCTTGTCCATGAACCTTCAATCCACAGACCAGCCTTCAGGTCCCATCTTGCATCAAAGCCAAACCGGTCCTCAGGTATTTTCTGAAAATAGTTGTCAAATATTATCATACCACTGTTATCAGCAGTGCGATGATGATATGATAAGGCAATCTCACCTCGCGGGACAGGCGTTTGAATTCTGCCACCGAATTCAGGGTATCTTTTATTAATGGGGACAAGTTCCCATCCTCTCGGATCATTATTTCCATAGAGGCCCCAAAGCCATACATTTGCATTATTGAGAAAATAGTAACGGGCAAGCAGAGCCCAGACACCATCGGTCAGATGAAGGGGATCGCGCGGATCCATCTGATCGAACCACATCAGGGGCCGGAGCATAGATGCCGAGCCAAAATTGATTTTCTGCAATCCAAGACGCAATTCAAACTGATCTGAAGAATATCGCATCCAAAGCCGGTAAGGTTTAAGACCACCATCAGCGAAAGCTGTGTCGAAAGGATGAAAAGCAAGTGAACCAAAAACATTAGCTGAAGCTTCAAAGTCGATTAAGTTGTTGCCTTTGGATCTGATTCCATAGTAGACTGATGGAATATAACGCCCTCCGGCAATCATCGGCAGTGAACTATTTTTATTGTAATTTGCCCATAACGACAATTGCCCTTTAATGCTCAAAGTATCAACAGATAGCCTTACAGAATCCTGGGACAGACAGATATTTCCGGTAATCAGGAACAATATCAGGACCAATATGGGAAGAAAAGATTCCGTCGTTGATTGACAATACCTCATCCCTTTTTGAATTCTCATTTTAAAGCAACAAGCAACAAGCAACCAGTAACCAGCAACAAAGATTATTTATTTAAGACTAAGCAGTATTTCGTTTAAAGATTTTTTCCCCGAATTTAGATATGAAGTATATTATCAATAAAATAAGAAGTGCTGCTATAATTAATGGAATAACCAGCGACAGGATAGAAGTGCCGAATGCAGCAGCATGTTCTCCGGTTGCTACCACGGCATTTCCAGCACCTGCGGTCAGTTTGGTTGATGCAAGCCTGGTAAGGATGCTTCCGCTCTGGACGGTTGCAGCTGCCCCGCCACCAAAAATAAATCCTGTAACCCATTTCAGGAAGTCGTTATCAATAGGAAGCACCGATGTCATTAATAGAGTTCCGCCGCCTACTGCCAGCGGAGTTGTTATGGTATCGAGCAGATTATCTATAAATGGTATGTAGTAAGCGAGTATTTCTGCTACTGTGGCAGTGCCGAAACTGATTATAGCAGGCCAGCTGGCAAGCCACTGAAATCCCTCATGGACAGGGAATAAGCCCATTTTTGCCGCAATGCTTGCCACCAGCATCGGAACAAACACCCTGAATCCGCAACTGGCACTTAATCCAATCCCTATGGCAACTGCGGTAATTATTTCTTTTCCCATTTTTCAAAAACATTTTCTTAAAGATATACCAGATTCGCGAAATTAAATATATTCATCCAAACAGATATTAAAAATTTTGATACCTTTATGGGAGATTCATATTGAAAATCCAC